>NZ_JBHZEN010000022.1:0-63125 GCF_050958625.1 Amycolatopsis sp. 3B14 | reverse complement strand
CGCGAGCGGCGCCGAGCCGCGGGCGGCCTGCCGCCGCTGGCCGAAGGGTGTGGCGCCCGACCGCGTCGGAGGTGAGGCGCGCGCTCTCCCCATGCCCAAAAACCGTGCCAGGGCAACGGAAAGCGCGCGCCGCGATCCGTCACTCCACCCAGCGGCTCGGCGCCGCCCGCGGCCTGCCGCCGCTCGCCGCAGGGTGTGGCGCCCGAGCGCGCCGGGGGTGAGGCGCGCGCCCTCCGCATGCCCAAAAACCGTGCCAGGGCAACGGAAAGCGCGCGCCCCGATCCGTCACTCCACCCAGTCGAAGGTCTTCGTCACCGCCTTCTTCCAGTTGTGGTACTGCGCCTCGCGGTGCTGGGCGTCCATCGACGGGTTCCACTCCTTGTCCTGGGCCCAGTTGTTGCGGATGTCGTCCTCGCTCGCCCAGAAACCCACCGCCAGGCCGGCGGCGTAAGCGGCGCCGAGGGCCGTCGTCTCCGCCACCACCGGGCGGATCACCGGGACGTCCAGGATGTCGGCCTGGAACTGCATCAACAGCTCGTTCACGACCATCCCGCCGTCGACCTTCAGCGACTTCAGCGGCACACCCGAGTCCGCGTTCATCGCCTCGATCACCTCGCGCGTCTGGAACGCCGTCGCCTCCAGGACGGCCCGCGCGATGTGCCCCTTGTTCACGTAGCGCGTCAACCCGGCGATCACGCCACGCGCGTCCGACCGCCAGTGCGGCGCGAACAGGCCCGAGAACGCCGGCACGAAGTACGCCCCGCCGTTGTCCTCCACCGTGCGCGCCAGCTCCTCGATCTCGGCAGCGCTGCTGATGATCCCGAGGTTGTCCCGCAGCCACTGCACCAGCGAACCGGTCACCGCGATGGAACCCTCCAGCGCGTAGATCGTGTCGTTCGACCCGATCTTGTAGCAGACCGTCGTGAGGAGGCCGTTCTCCGACATCACCTTCTCCGTGCCCGTGTTCAGCAGCACGAAGTTGCCGGTGCCGTAGGTGTTCTTGGCCTCGCCCGGCGACAGGCACGCCTGCCCGAACGTCGCGGCCTGCTGGTCGCCCAGGATGCCGGCGATCGGCACACCCGACAGCACCCCGCGCGGGCGCACCTTGCCGTACTCCTCGGACGACGAACGGATCTCCGGCAGCATCGACATGGGAATCCCCATGTCCGCCGCGATGTCGGCGTCCCAGCTCAGCGTGTCCAGGTCCATCAGCAGGGTGCGCGACGCGTTCGTCGGGTCCGTCAAGTGCACCCCGCCGTCCGGGCCGCCCGTCATGTTCCACACGGTCCAGGTGTCCATGTTGCCGAACACCAGATCACCGGCCTCCGCGCGTTCCCGCGCGCCCTCGACGTTGTCCAGGATCCACTTGACCTTCGGCCCGGAGAAGTACGTCGCCAGCGGCAGACCCGTCTTCGGCCGGTACCGCTCCTGGCCGCCGCCGAGCTCGCCGAGCTGGTCGACGATCCGGTCGGTGCGGGTGTCCTGCCAGACGATCGCGTTGTAGACCGGCTTGCCCGTCTTCCGGTCCCACACCAGCGCCGTCTCGCGCTGGTTCGTGATGCCCACCGCGGCGATGTCCCCGGCCTGCAGGTCGGCCTTGGCGAGCGCGCCCGCGGTGACCGCGCGCGTGTTCTCCCAGATCTCTTCCGCGTTGTGCTCGACCCAGCCGGCCTGCGGGAAGATCTGCTCGTGCTCCCGCTGGTCGACGGCGACCACCCGCCCGGAGTGGTCGAAGATCATCGCCCTGGTGGACGTCGTGCCCTGGTCAATGGCGGCGACATATGAGGCCATGGGACTCCTCCCGTTGATTTGCCTGCCTTTGGGCTATTCGGATCGCTGCACCTACCGCCCGGACCGGGTCTGGTCCGTCTCGGGCAGGACGTCCCCCTCGGCCCGGGTGCCGTCGCCCGCCTCGCTGTCGGCGGAGCCGGGAACGCGGCCGGGCGGCGGCGTCGGCTCGGCACCCGGCGCCGGCCGGACGGCCAGCACGCTGCCGATGAAGAAGTCGTAGACCAGCACACCGACCACCCCGCCGACGAGCGGTCCGACTATCGGAATCCACCAGTACCAGCTGAACCAGTCCCCGTTGCCCGGGAAGGCCGCGTCCCCCCACCCGGCGACGAACGCCAGCAGCCGGGGCCCGAAGTCGCGGGCCGGGTTGATCGCGTACCCGGCGTTCGTCCCGTAGGTGAGGCCGACCGCGACCACGACCAGGCCGACCACGAACGGGGCGAGGTTGGCCGACGGTGGTTGGTTGCGGGCGTCGATGAGCGCCGCGATGATGGCGACGAGGATCGCCGTCCCGACGATCTGGTCGACCAGCGGCCCCCACACCCCGTCGCCGAAGTACTTCGCTGGGAACGTCGCGAAGATCGAGAACGTGCCCACCGAACCGTCCCGGCCCGTGGGCGGGTTCTGCGACGCGAGGAACGCGTCGATCGCGTCGTGGTACACCCCCAGGACCAGTGCCGCGCCGGCGAACGCGCCGACCACCTGGGCCGCCCAGTAGGGCAGGACCTTCGCCCAGGGGAACTGGCGGCGGACGGCCCAGGCCAGGGTCACCGCCGGATTGATGTGGGCCCCACTCACCCCGCCCGCCACGTAGACGGCGAAGACCACCGCGAGGCCCCAGCCCCACGCGATGATCAGCCAGTTGGCGGGCCCGAAGTCGACGCTTTGCCTGCCCGAACCCGGCAGGCCGACCACGGCCACGGCCACGGATCCGCAACCGAGGATGATGAGGATCGCGGTGCCGAGGAACTCCGCCAGTAGTTCACCCGCCGTGGTCTGCCGCATCCGCGTCCAGGGACGGGCTGTCCGGTCGGTCATGACACACCTCCCAATGCGCGAGACGACGTTGTCCCGAACGTCACATGGTGCTCGCCCGTCGACCGAACGACAAGCGCTTGCGCGGTGAGGACGTGCGGAAACGTGTCATGCTGGGTGGGTGCAGCGGACGTTCACGAGGGAGGGGAACCGGAGTGACTGAGGCGAAGCTGGGGCCGGAGGCGAGGGAGGAGACCTGGCGGCGGCTCGGTGCGGAGACGTTCGACCTCGTGGTGATCGGCGGCGGGGTGGTCGGCGCGGGCACCGCGCTCGACGCGGCCACGCGCGGCCTGCGGGTCGCCCTGGTCGAGGCCCGTGACCTGGCGTCCGGCACGTCGAGCCGGTCGAGCAAGCTCTTCCACGGCGGCCTGCGGTACCTCGAACAGCTGGAGTTCGGCCTCGTCCGCGAGGCGCTGCGCGAGCGCGAGCTGATGCTCACCCGAATCGCGCCGCACCTGGTGAAGCCGGTCAGCTTCCTGTACCCGCTGCAGCACCGCGTCTGGGAACGTCCCTACACCGCGGCCGGCCTGTTCCTGTACGACACGATGGGCGGCGCGCGGTCGGTGCCGGGGCAGAAGCACCTCACCCGTGCGGGCGCACTTCGACTGGTCCCCGCGCTCAAACGCGACGCCCTGATCGGGGGAATCAGGTACTACGACTCGCAGGCCGACGACGCCCGCCACACCATGACCGTCGCCCGCACCGCGGCGCACTACGGCGCCGTGGTCCGGACCAGCACGCAGGTCGTCGGTTTCCTGCGGGAGGCCGACCGGGTGTCCGGCGTGCGCGTGCGCGACGTCGAGGACGGGCGCGAGACGGAGGTCCACGCGAACGCGGTCATCAACTGCACCGGGGTCTGGACCGACGAGCTGCAGCGCCTGTCCGGCAGCCGCGGCCGGTTCCGGGTGCGCGCGAGCAAGGGCGTGCACATCGTGGTTCCGCGTGACCGGATCGTGTCGGAGTCCGGGCTGATCCTGCGTACCGAGAAGTCCGTGTTGTTCGTGATCCCGTGGCGCAACCACTGGATCGTCGGCACGACCGACACCGACTGGCACCTCGACCTGGCGCACCCCGCGGCCACGAAAAACGACATCGACTACATCCTCGAGCACGTCAACTCGGTGCTCGCGACGCCGCTGACGCACGACGACATCGAGGGCGTCTACGCCGGACTGCGGCCGCTGCTGGCCGGGGAGAGCGAGGAGACGTCGAAGCTGTCCCGCGAGCACGCGGTGGCGCGCGTGGCGCCCGGGCTGGTCGCGATCGCGGGCGGCAAGTACACGACGTACCGGGTGATGGCAGCGGACGCGGTCGACGCCGCGGCGCCCGACCTGCCCGGCCGGCTGCAGCCGTCCATCACCGACAAGGTGCCGCTGCTCGGCGCCGACGGCTACCACGCGCTGGTCAACCAGGCCGACCACCTCGCCGCGCAGCACGGCTTGCACCCGTACCGGGTCCGGCACCTGCTCGACCGGTACGGCTCGCTCGTGCACGAGGTGCTGGCGCTCGGCGACGGCAAGCCGGAGCTGCTGCGGCCGATCGAGCACGCCCCGGACTACCTCGGGGTCGAGGCGGTGTACGCGGCCAGCCACGAGGGCGCGCTGCACCTGGAGGACGTCCTCGCGCGGCGCACTCGCATCTCGATCGAGTACCCGCACCGCGGCGTGGACTGCGCCGAGGGGGTGGCTCGGATGGTCGCCGACGTGCTGGGCTGGTCCGAGGAGACGGTGCGGCGCGAGGTCGAGGTGTACACCGCGAGGGTGGCCGCGGAGCGGGACTCGCAGACGCAGCCGAGCGACGAGGCAGCCGACAAGCGGCGGTCGAGCGCGCCGGAGGCGCGGGCCCTGTTGACCGCGCCGGTGGGGTGAGCTTTCGCGGCTGAGGTGCACCGCTGGGGCACCTGCCGCTGAGCCCCGGCCCGGCGTGGCTGGACTGGGCTGGGCGTGCGGCTGAGCGGTGGGGCGCGGATGACGAGCATGGCCGGGCGTTGGGGCTGCGGCTTGCTGTGGGAGGCCCGGGCGCCGCTGGTTGGTGAGGGTTCGTGGTCGTGCCGCGAGTGCGGCGCGTGCGTGCGGGCGTGTGGCCGTGGGCAGGTTGGCGGCTGTGGTTCGCGGCCTCGCCGCGATGGGGCTGGTGGCTGCTTGGTGGGGTTCGTGGTTGTGCTGCGAGTGCGGCGCGTGCGTGCGGGCGTGTGGCCGTGGGCAGGTTGGCGGCTGTGGTCCGCGGCCTCGCCGTGATAGGGCTGGTGGCTGGTTGGTGGGGGTTCGTGGTCGTGCTGCGAGTGCGGCCCGTGTGCGGGCGTGTGCCCCCCGGGCAGGTTGGCGGCTGTGCTTCGCGGCCTCGCCGCGACGGGGGCTGGTGGCTGCTTGGTGGGGGTGGGCGCGCGGCATGCGTGGCGTGTGCGTGCGGTCACGTCGGGTGGGTGCGCTGGGGGCTGTGGCTCGCGGCCTCGCGTGATGGGGCTTGCCGGCCGCTTGGTGGCACGCGCGCGATCGCGCGAGGGGCGCGGCGGGCGGTGGCCCGCGTGGCCTTGCCGCGAACGGGCCGAGTAGGGGCGCTTGGTGGCGGGCGCGCGATGGCTGCGGGCCGCGGGCAGGGCGGCTGCGGCGGTAGCTCGTGGCGCGGCCCCGAGCAGGGCCGCGGCCTGGATCGCTGCCGGGGCTTGCCCGCCGCTTGCTGGAAGGCGTGCGGGCGTGCCGTGCCGAGTCGCGGGGCGGCGGGGCGCGAGCGTGCCGAGGCCCGGGGCCGTGGCCGCGGCCTGTCGCGGGGTGGGGGCCTGCCGCGTCGCAGCCTGAGCGGGCCGCGGCCTGCCGCGAGCTGGGCTTGCCCGCCGCGTGCGACAGGCGTGTGGGGCGCGCTGTGGCTGCGCGGCGGTAACTTGCGTCGCGGGGTGGGGGCCTGCCGCGTCGCAGCTCGAGCGGGCCGCGGCCTGCCGCGAGCTGGGCTTGCCCGCCGCGTGCGGCAGGCGTGCGGGGCGCGCTGTGCCTGCGTGGCGGTGACCTGCGTCGCGGATCGAGCGGGCGTGAACGAGAGGTCTGTCAGGCTTCGCCGGCGAGGTTGGCTGCCGCGAAGCTTCCGGTTCCCGTCGCGCGCTCGTGCAGGACCACCGTGTCGCCGGCGAGCAGGGCCTTGCACGTCAGCCGGTTGCCGATCGGGTGCGACAGGGGCGCTATCAACAGCACCCGCTGCGGTCCGTCGGCGTTCGGTTGCGTCGTGCGGGCCATCTCCTCGTACACGTCCCGGTAGCAGACCAGGTTCGTGCCGTCGCCGGAGAACATCGTCTCGATCGAGCGCGGCAGCGGGGTCTCCTCGTCCCGCCGCGCGGCTCGCGCGACGCGGGACGTCACCAGCGGGCCTTCCGGGTCAGTGGTCAGCACGTGGTCGACCTCGAGCAGCTCCAGCAAATCGGAACGACCCTCGTCGATGTGCACCACGCGAGCCCCGAGCAACTGGGAGGCGAACTGCAGGAGAATTGTTTCCGGCGCGTTTCCGCCGGTAATTGCGACCAGCTGCCCGGGGACGATCCCCTCGGATTTCAAAGTCGCATGCAGCCGCCGTAATGTGTCAAAGGTCTCCCGATACGTCATCGACCGGCCACGATGGGCGAAAGCGATCTGGTCGCCGCCATCTAACAGCACGTCGAGGATGCGGGTCAGAAAGACGCTGGACTCGCCCACGTTCCCCCCGTTCAGCGCTGAATCGGAATCTGAATCCAGATCACCACAACCCGCGACGGCGCGCGAGGAATTGTGTCAGCGAGCACAAGAGGACTGGGCCACATCCGGCTACGGACGCCGGACCGCCAGCCCGAGCGCGCCCGCCGCGAACCGGGCGACCGCGGCCACGGCGTCCCGCTCGGCCACCTCGTCGTCCGGAGAGGTCCAGACCTCGATGGTCCCGTCCGTGCCGAGCACGACCTCGCCCAGCATCGCGCCGGTGCGCGGCTCCGCGATCACCCACGCGTAGCTCTCGTCCCGCGCCCACTCGCGCGCCCGCCGCGCGACGTACTGACTCGGCGCGGTCACCCCGGCCGCGGTCAGCGCAGGGCGGTCGTCCAGCTGGTCGTCGGACCGCAGCTGCCGCAGGTAGTACCGTCCCGCGTTGATCTCCACCGGCTCCATCAGCGCCGCCAGCTCAGCACGACCGCCATCACCACCGGCACCAGCAGCACCACCCACATGCCGCGGGTCAGCACGAACGCCGCCACCGCCGCGATCACCAGCAGCGGAAGCAGCCCGAGCCCGACCCTCCGCGCGGGCGGCCGGGCGGGCACAGGCCGGTCGAGCACCCGTGGCCGGGGCGCGGGCAGGTCGGCGAACAGCGGCACCAGGTCCGACCGGGTCCGGGCCGCGGCGACCTGCGCCGAGCGCCGCCCGAACTCGTCGATGTCCAGCCTGCCGGTGCGGACGTGCTCGGACAGGGCGTCCATGGCCTCCGTGCGCTCGGCGTCGGACAGCCGCAGGTCCGGCTCGTCGCTCACCGGCGCCGGTCCCGCCGGTCGTAGGCGCCGTGCCGGTCCCGCTCCCAGTCCTTGCCCCAGAACGCGCTGGCCGCCGCGGTGAACACGAACGGCAGGGCGATCCACCACCAGACACCGGTGATGATCGACAACGAGACCGCCGCGACCCACAGGAACGGCACCGCGGCCGCCGCCACCCGTTGCGACGTCGGGCGCTCGGTCCACTGCGGCGGCCGGTCCGGCTTCTTCTCCACCGCCTTCGCCTGCCGCGGCTGCTCGAACACCGGGTGCGGCGCGGGCAGGTCCGCGAACAGCTCGGCGAGGTCCCGCCGCGTGCGGGCGGCGGTGACCTTCGCCGAACGGTCGCCGTACTCGTCGAGGTCCAGGCGCCCGGCACTCAGGTGCTCGCCGAGAGCCTTCAGCGCGGACTCCCGGTCGTTGTCGCCGATGCGCAGATCGGGCGAGGGAACCTCGGTCACCCCGTCAGATTAGTCCTTGATTTCGAGCAGGGAAGCGCCTTGCGTGACAGCGGCGCCGACCTCGACGGAAAGTCCGGTCACGGTGCCCGACTTGTGGGCGGTGACCGGGTTCTCCATCTTCATCGCCTCGAGCACCACGAGCAGCTCGCCCGCCTCGACCTGCTGGCCGTCCTCGACCGCGACCTTGACGATGGTGCCCTGCATCGGCGCGGCCACGGTGTCACCGCTCGCCGCGGCCTTCGTGCCACCGCCCCGCTTGCGCGGCTTGGCCTTCGCGGCGCCGCCGCCCTTGCCGCCGCCGCTCGCCAGCGCGAGGTCACCGGGCAGCGACACCTCCAGGCGACGCCCGCCGACCTCGACGACCACCGTCTGACGCGGCTCGGCGTCCTCCTCGGCCTCCGCGGCCGCGGTGAACGGCTCGATCTGGTTGTCGAACTCGGTTTCGATCCAGCGGGTGTGCACCGAGAAGCCGTCCTCGTCGCCGACGAACGCCGGGTCGCGCACGATGACGCGGTGGAACGGCAGGACCGTCGCCATGCCCTCGACGACCATCTCGTCCAGCGCGCGGCGGCTGCGCTCCAGCGCGTTCTGCCGGTCGGTGCCGGTGACGATGACCTTGGCCAGCATCGAGTCGAACTGGCCGCCGATCACGCTGCCGGTGACCACGCCGGAGTCGACGCGCACGCCGGGCCCCTCGGGGAAGACCAGCTTGGTGACGGTGCCCGGCGCGGGCAGGAAGTTGCGCCCGGCGTCCTCGCCGTTGATGCGGAACTCGATGGAGTGGCCGCGCGGCTCGGGGTCTTCGGTGAACCGCAGCTTCTCGCCCTGTGCGATGCGGAACATCTCGCGCACCAGGTCGACGCCCGCGGTCTCCTCGGACACCGGGTGCTCGACCTGCAGGCGGGTGTTGACCTCCAGGAACGAGATCGTCCCGTCCAGGCCGACCAGGTACTCGACCGTGCCGGCGCCGGAGTAGCCGGCCTCCTTGCAGATCGCCTTGGCCGACTCGTGGATCGTGCGGCGCTGC
Source organism: Amycolatopsis sp. 3B14 (assembly GCF_050958625.1). NCBI lineage: Bacteria > Bacillati > Actinomycetota > Actinomycetes > Pseudonocardiales > Pseudonocardiaceae > Amycolatopsis > Amycolatopsis sp. 3B14. The sequence continues at coordinate 54,334 of NZ_JBHZEN010000022.1, read as the reverse complement.
TCGTCGGTGAGGAACGGCGCGGGCGCCTCCTCGACCAGCTTCTGGTGGCGGCGCTGCAGCGAGCAGTCCCGGGTGCCGACGACCACCACGTTGCCGTGCAGGTCGGCCAGCACCTGCGCCTCGACGTGGCGCGGCTTGTCGAGGTATCGCTCGACGAAGCACTCGCCGCGGCCGAACGCGGCGACCGCCTCGCGGGTGGCCGACTCGAACAGCTCGGGGATCTCCTCCTTGGTGCGCGCGACCTTCAGGCCGCGGCCGCCACCACCGAAGGCCGCCTTGATCGCGACGGGCAGGCCGTGCTCGTCGGCGAAGGCGATGATCTCCTCGGCGCCTCCCACCGGGTCCTTGGTGCCCGGGACCAGCGGGGCACCGGCCTTGAGCGCGATGTGCCGCGCGGTGACCTTGTCGCCGAGGTCGCGGATCGCCTGCGGGCTCGGCCCGATCCAGGTCAGGCCCGCGTCGATGACCGCCTGCGCGAAGTCGGCGTTCTCGGAGAGGAAGCCGTAGCCGGGGTGGACGGAGTCGGCGCCGGAGCGCTTGGCCACGTCGATGAGCTTGTCGATGACGAGGTAGCTCTCCGCGGCCGTGGTGCCGCCGAGGGCGAACGCCTCGTCGGCGAGCTGGACGTGCGGCGCGTCCCGGTCGGGCTCGGCGTACACCGCGACACTCGCGAGCCCGGCGTCCTTGGCCGCTCTGATGACGCGGACCGCGATTTCACCCCGGTTGGCGACGAGGATCTTCGTCACCGGTCCGCCCTGGGTCGCGCTGGCCTGCTCGGGCACGCCCTTACCTCCATCTGGTCCTTCACGCAATCCCCCCGGAGCGTCGCGCGGCGCTTCCGCGGGCCTTTCCCGGAGTTTACGGTGGAGTAGTCGTGCTGCGGTGAGACCCGGCTCACGCTTACCCTGAAGGGGAAAGGGGTGGGCACGTGGGCAGGGGACGCGCGCCTCGATCGGTTGTCGTGACCGCGGTCGTGGCAGCCGTCGTGGCGTTGTCGGCGCTGGTCACCGTGCGGTTGCTGCGCGAGGACGGGGCGAGTGCGCAGGCGCCGGTCGGAGGCGCCGGGAGCACCGCGGTGACAGCGGGCGCGGACTGCGGCGAGGGCCCCTGCCAGGTGGTGGCGCGGGCGACCGTGGACGGCAAGCCGGTCGAGCTGCTCGCCGATTCCCAGGGCGGCAACGGGCGATTTCAGGCGGGCGCGAACGCGATCGAGGTGACAGTGACCGCGCTGGGCGGGCGCCTGGACGCGAACTCGTTGTCCTGCGTGAGCGGCGCGGTGTCGGCCTGCCTGGTGCACGCGCGGCAGGAAGGCGCTTCGATCGCGCAACTGCTCGTCGACCGGGCCGGGACCTGGCGCTCGGTGGACAAGCCCTACTACTCCAGCGGCGGGGTCGTGCGCCTGGACGACGTCACCGGCGACACCGCGCCCGAGGTGGTGGTCGTGCAGACGTCGCCGGTGCTGGCGCGGGTGTTCGCGCTCGACGGCAGCGCACTGGGCTGCACCCGGCGCTACACCTCGGTCAGCCAACTGCGTGGCTGGCCCGAGGTGCAGCTCAACCCGGGCGACCTGCGCGCCTGCGGCTAGGCGTGCGCCGGCTGCGGGGTGTCGAGCAGGGGCGCCGCGGTGGGGGAGTTCAGGACCTCGTCGTCGAGGAGGCCTTCCGTGCGCGCGATCCATGTCGGGATCGCGATCTGGCCCGCCACGTTCGTCGCCGTGCGCATCATGTCCAGGATCGGGTCGATGCCGTAGATCACGGCGATCCCGGTGGCGATCACCTCGGGCGGCAGGTTCAGCGTGCTCAGCGTCAGCGTGAGCATCGTGAACCAGCCGGTCACCCCGGCGGTGGCGATCGCGCCGAACACCGCGACCACGACGATCAGCAGGTAGTCGCCGAAGGACAGCGAGATGCCGAACAGGTTCGCGATGAAGATCGTCGCCACCGCGGGGTAAACCGCGGCGCAACCGTCCATTTTGGTCGTCGTGCCGAGCGGGACCGCGAAGCTCGCGTAGCCGGGGTCGACGCCCAGGTTCACCGCGGTCTGGCGGCTCAGCGGCAGCGTCGCGCCGGACGAGCGGGACACGAACGCGAACTGCAGCGCCGTCCACGACTTGCGGAAGAACACCGCCGGGCTCACCTTGCCGACGAACCGCAGCAGCAGCGGGTACACGCCGAACAGCACCAGCAGCGTGCCCGCGTAGACGGCGACGATCAGCGACAGCAGCGGCCGCACGAACTGGTCGCCGTAGGTGGCGAACGCGTTGCCGATCAGGCCGAGCACACCCAGCGGCGCGAGGCGGATGATCCAGCCCAGCACCTTCTGCACGATGTCGAACACCGCGCGGTTGAAGTTCACGAACGGCTCGGCGCGGTCGCCCAGCGCGTACGCGGCGAGGCCGACGGCCAGCGACACGAGCACGACCTGGAGGATCTCGCCGTCGGCGACGGCCTCGAACAGGTTGCTCGGCACCAGGTTGTTGATCAGGTCAAGCCACGAGCCCTGGTCGCGCGAGGCGAGCTTCTCCACGGTCGAGGGCTGGGGCTGCAGCGAGACGCCGCTGCCCGGGTTCACGATCTTGCCGATGACGATGCCGATGAGCACCGCGATCAGCGAGGTCGTCGCGAACCACAGCACCGTCTTGCCGCCCAGCCGGGCCGCGGTGCGGGCGCCGCCGAGGCCGCGCAGGCTCACGATGCCCAGCACGATGGCGGTGAAGACCAGCGGCAGGACGGTGACCTGCAGCAGGTTCGTGAAGATCGACCCGATCGTGTCGAGGGTCGTGACGAGCCAGTCCTGGCCGGTCTGCTTCGCGAGGACGCCGAGCAGGGCGCCCACGACGAGGGCGACGACCACGATCAGGCCGAAGACCTTGGGTTTTGTGTAGGTCCGTAACAGGGACACGAGTTCGCTCCGGGGCGTGAAAGTCACTGGTTGTGCCGCGTGTGGTCAACACGTGGCGTCACCGGACTCTTCCCCATGCCCCCTTCGTGTGGGGGAGTTCTCAGGATGTGGGAGACCAGAGGTCGGTCACGTTGACCCCGACCTCGGCGAGCAGCCGCCGGGTCAGCGGCAGGCTGATCCCGATCACGCTGGACGGGTCACCGTCGATGCCCTCCACGAACCACCCGCCGAGCCCGTCGAGCGTGAACGCCCCGGCCACTCGCAGCGGCTCGCCGGTGCCGACGTAGGCGTCGATCTCGGCCTCGGACGGCGACGCGAACCGCACCCGCGTGGTCTGGGTGCCGACGGCCTGCTCGACCTTCTCGCCGCCCTTGACCAGCAGCACCGCGTGGCCGGTCAGCAGGTCGCCGGTGCCGCCCGCCATCTGGGCCCAGCGCTTGCGCGCGGTCTCCGCGTCGCCCGGCTTGCCGAGCATCTCGCCGTTGAACGAGAGCATCGAGTCGCAGCCGACGACCACCGCGTCCGCGTGCGTGCGGGCGACCTCGGCCAGCACGGCCTCGGCCTTCGCGAGCGCGAGGGCGGTGACGAGCTCTTCGCGCGACGGGTCGGTCAGGGCCGCGGCCACGGCGTCCTCGTCGACGCCGGAGACCACGACACTCGGTTCGATGCCCGCGGCGCGGAGCACCGCCAGGCGCGCGGGGGACTGTGAGGCCAGAACGAAGTGCACGTCGGGAGGGTATCCGTCAGGCCCGCGTGGCGGCTGGGGCGGGCGCGGGCCGCGGAGCCGGGCGGCGCATGGCGGCCGCCGCGATGATCCCCAGCAACAGCACGGCCACCGGCAGCAACAACGTCTCGCGCGCCGCGTCCGTGAGCGCTTGCGGGGAGTTCCCGCCGCTGCTCGCCATGCCCGCGCTGATCCGGGCCTGCAGCAGCACGCCGCACGCCGCGCTGCCGAGCACGCCGCCGACCTGACGGGCCGTGTTGAAGATGCCCGACGCGGTGCCTGCCAGCCGCGGCTCGACCGAGCTCATCGTCACGTTGCTCATCGGCGCGAACACCGAGCCGATGCCCACCCCGCACAGCAACAGGCCGGGGAAGGTCACCCACCAGGTGCTCGTCTCGCGCGCCATCAACGCGATCAGCCCCAGGCCGGCGACGAGCGCGACGATCCCGAAGATCACCAGGTACTTCGGGTTCGTCCGGTCCGACAGGCGGCCGATGAACGGCGCGATGATCCCGGACAGCAGCGACATCGGCGCCGTGACCAGCCCGGCCTCGGTGGGGGAGAGCAGCAGCACGTCCTGCACGTAGATCACCAGCGGCAGGAACATCGCGGTCATCGAGAAGCCGATCGTGACGGCCGTCAGCGTGCCCGCGGAGAAGTTGCGGTTGGCGAACACCCGCAGCGGCAGCAGCGGCTCCCGGCGGTTGTAGCGCTGCCACACCACGAACCCGGCCAGCAGCAGCACCCCGGCGGCGATCACCTCGGCCACGTTGACCGGGCCGGCGACCGTGCCCCAGTCGTAGTGCTGCCCGTTCTGCAGCCCGAAGACCAGCAGCGACAGCCCGGCGACCGACAGCACGATGCCGGGCAGGTCGAAGGAGTGCGAGTTGCGCGGCTGCCAGTCCGGCACCAGCAGCGCCGCGAGCACCAGGCCCACCACGCCGACGGGCACGTTGACGAAGAAGATCCACTCCCAGCCCAGCTGGTCGACCAGCACGCCGCCGAGCAGCGGCCCGGCGATCGTGGCCAGGCCGGCCACCCCGCCCCACATGCCCATCGCCGGGCCGCGCTTGGCAGGCGGGAACAGGTGCGTGATGAACGCCAGCGTCTGCGGCGTCATCAGCGCGGCGCCCAGCCCCTGCACGGCGCGCGCCGCGATCAGCATCTCGGCGGTGCCGGACAGGCCGCACCACAGCGACGCGAGCGTGAACACCGCGAGCCCGGCCAGGTACAGGCGCTTCGGCCCGAAACGGTCGCCGAGCCTGCTGGTGAACAGCATCGGCACGGCGTAGGTGAGCAGGTAGACGCTCATGACCCAGACGATGGCGTTGAGGTCGGTGTTCAGGCCCTTCACCATCGACGGGATCGCGATGGACACGATCGTGGTGTCCAGCAGGATCATGAAGAACCCGATGCACAGCGCGATCAGCGCCGCCCACGGGTTAGCTCGCTCGGTCATCGGATCTGTCCTCAGTGGATTCGACAGGGACCGCGTGGAGGCGGTCCGGGTGGCAGTCGCCCGTCCAGTCGAGACGGCCGCTGGTGATGTCGTCCACCAGCTGCCGGGTCCACTCCAGTTCGAAGCGAACCTGCGCGGTCGTGTAGCGCCAGTCGACCCAGTGGATCGCGGGCACCTCGTCGACCAGCCTGCGCGTGATGACCTCCTGCGCCGCGGCCTTCGCCTCCAGGTGCAGCAGGCGCATCTGCAACTGCTCCAACGCGGCTTCGCGGCCGAGGTCGTCCATCGCGCCGAGGCCGCTGAGGAACTCGGGGTGCTCGTTGGCGATCGTGCCGAGCATCGTCTTGGCGCGGTCGACGAACGCGTCCCGGCCCTGTTCGGTCAGCGCGTAGACGGTGCGCTCCGGGCGACGGCCGGCGCGCTGGGTCTCGACGATCTTGATATGTCCGGCGGCCAGCAGGCGGTCGACCGTGTGGTACAGCGAGCCCGCCTTCACCGCGACCCGGTTGTCCAGGTGGCGGTCGCGCATCAGCTGGGTCATTTCGTACGGGTGCATCGGCCGCTCGTGCAGCAGTTCCAGTACGGCCATCGCCATCGGAGTCAGTTTCGGGGAAGCCATGATCGCTCCAGTCCGGTTATTCCATGTGGACTATATGGTGTGGAAGTCTGGTTGGGCAAGCGGGGCCTGGTCCGCGGAGATGCGTGCGTGCCGGATGAAGCCCGACAGCTGCCCGCGCACGCCGCCGAAGCGGCGGGGACGCTCCTGGACCGCGTGCGGGCTTTCCTCGCGTCGGTGCCTTAGCGGCGGGGTCAGTGCGCGGCTTCGTCCCGGACGGCGGCGATGTGGTTGCCGATCAGCGCCTGCAGGGGCTCGGCGTCGCCGTCGGCGAGCAGGTCGCAGATGCGCTCGTGCTCGGCCAGGATGATCGGCGGGCGCACCGTGTTGTCCCGCAGCGCGGTGTTGACCATCCGCAGCTGGCGGTCGCGCAGGCCGGAGTAGAACTCGGCGAGCAGGGCGTTGCCCGCGGCCTCGACGAGCGTCGCGTGGAACTCGCGGTCGAGTTGGGTGAAGCGGGCGGTGTGCTCGGGCATCGACACGGCGCGCTGCTCGTCGAGCACGGCGCGCATCTTCGTGGCGACCTCGCGGTGCGTCCCGGCGGCGATGATCTTCGCGGCCGCGTGTCGCTCCAGGAAGATCCGGGCCTCGGCGATGTCGTGCACCTCGTTCGGCGACACGGGGACGACCAGCGCGCCGCGCTTCGGGTAGAGCCGGAGCAGACCTTCGGCGGACAGCCGCAGGAACGCCTCGCGGACCGGGGTGCGGGACAGCTCCAGCGCCTCGGCGACCTCGCCCTCGCTGATCAGCCGTCCGCCTTCGAGGCGGCCGTCCAGGATGCGGTCCTTGGTCCACTGGTAGGCCCGGTCGCCGGCCGCCTGTGAGCGGTCCCTCGTTGACATGCGCGCATCGTAGCCAGGAGGCTGATAGATACAAGATAGATGCAACAGGAGGTGATCCGGTGGCCGCGGGCAGGGCTTGGCTGATGTGGGGGCTGGGGGCGCTGTGCTACCTGACTGCGTTGTTCCACCGGATGAGCCTCTCGGTCGCCGGTCTCACCGCCCAGGAGCGGTTCTCGATCGACGCGACCGGGCTGGCCGCGTTCTCCGTGGTGCAGCTCGTGCTCTACGCGCTGCTGCAGGTGCCCGTCGGCGCGGCCGCCGACCGCTTCGGGCCGCGGCGCCTGCTGGCGCTCGGGATGGCGCTGATGGCCGCGGGGTCGATCGTGTTCGCGCTGGCCACGGCCTACCCAGCCGCGATGGCGGGCCGCGCGCTGATCGGCGCCGGTGACGCGTTCCTGTTCGTCAACGTGCTGCGGCTCGCGCACAACTGGTTCCCCGGCCGCCGGTACGCGCTGGTCGCGGCGCTCACCGGGATGATCGGCGGGCTCGGCCAGCTGATCGCGACCGCGCCGCTGGCCGCACTGCTCACCGGGTTCGGGTGGACGCCCGCGTTCCTGGTGGCCGGCGTGATCACGGCCGTGCTGCTGGTCGCGGTCGGCGTCGCGCTGCGGGACGGCCCGTCGGTGGCGGTGCGCGAGGAGCCGCGGGAACCGTTGCGGGTGAGCCTTCGGCACGCGTGGCGCAACCGCGGGACGCGGCACGCGATGTGGACGCACTTCACGTTGATGGGCGCGTTCGTCACGTTCACCGCGGTGCTCGGGCAGCCGTACCTGGTGCACGCGCAGGGCCGCACCCCGGCGGCGGCGAGTGCGCTGCTGACCGTGGTGGTGGGCGGGTTCGTGCTGGCCGGGACGTTCGCCGGGCAGCTGGCGTCCCGGCGGCCCGGCGTGCGCGGACCGATGGTGGCCTGGGCCGCGGTGGTGAGCGTCGCGTGCTGGGCGGTGCTGGTCGTGGTGCCCGGACCGCTGCCGGTGGCCGTGCTCGGGCCGGTGCTGTTCCTGATCGGCGCGGCGGGCGCGGTGAGCATGCTCGCCTTCGACCTGGCGCGCTCGGCCAACCACGGGCACCAGGCCGGGGTGGCGAGCGGAGTGGCCAACATGGGCGGATTCACCTTCGCGGTGGTCGCCGAGCTGGGGGCCGGCCTGCTGCTGGACGAACTGCTGCGGCATGGGGTGGCCGGGCCGCTGGCCTACCGGCTGTCGTTCCTGGTCGCGCTGGCGATGGGACTGACAGGCACCGTGCGGCTGCTGACCCTGCACAAGCACGCCGGAGTGCGTCCGCGCGAGCTGGAGCTGGCCGCTTAGCCGCAGGCTCTGCGCCGGTGGGCGGGCCCACCGGCGCAGAACGGAAACTCAGCGCGGCCAGGCCGAAGCCCGCCACGCGCCGGAACCCGGCTGCGGCAACGGCCGCCGCACCAGGGCGGCGCGGTCCGCCCAGAACGAGGTCCGCTCCGGCTTCTCCGGCTCCTCGCCCGGCGCGGACGCGGCCGCCGCCACTACGGCGGTCAGCGCCGCCAGCTCGGCCTCGCTCGGGTCGCCGCGCACGATGCGCAGCAACGGCCGGGCGGGCGGGGTTTCCTCGGACTCGCTCATCGCTCCCCCTTACAGCGGGATGTTGCCGTGCTTCTTGGGCGGCAGCGTCTCGCGCTTGTCACGCAGCATGGACAGCGCGCGGGCCACGTGGCCGCGCGTGTGCGACGGCACGATCACCGAGTCGACGTAGCCGCGCTCGGCCGCCTCGTACGGGTTGAGCAGCGTGTCCTCGTACTCCTGGATCAGCTCGGCCCGCAGCGCCTCGACGTCCTTGCCCTCCTCGGCGGCCTTGGCGAGCGTCTTGCGGTGCACGATGTTCGCCGCGCCCTGGGCGCCCATCACCGCGACCTGCGCGGTCGGCCACGCCAGGTTGATGTCCGCGCCGAGGTGCTTGGAGCCCATGACGTCGTAGGCGCCGCCGTAGGCCTTGCGCGTGATGACCGTGACCAGCGGGACCGTCGCCTCGGCGTAGGCGTAGATCAGCTTCGCGCCGCGACGGATGATGCCGTTCCACTCCTGGTCGGTGCCCGGCAGGAAGCCCGGCACGTCCACGAACGTCAGCACCGGCACGTTGAACGCGTCGCAGGTCCGCACGAACCGCGCCGCCTTCTCGGAGGCGTCGATGTCGAGGCAGCCGGCGAACTGCGTCGGCTGGTTGGCGACCACGCCGACCGCGTGCCCGTCGACCCGGCCGAACCCGACGATCACGTTCGGCGCGAACAGCTCCTGGACCTCCAGGAACTCGCCGTCGTCGAGCACGCGGGTGATGACCTCGTGCATGTCGTAGGGCTGGTTCGGCGAGTCCGGGATCAGGGTGTCCAGCTCGAGGTCGGACTCGGTGACGCCGTCGGCGATCGACCCGTCGGTCGGCTCCGGCGAGTCGAACACCGGCGGCTCGGACAGGTTGTTCGACGGCAGGAAGGACAGCAGCTCCTTGACGTAGGCGATCGCGTCCTCCTCGTCGGTGCCGAGGTAGTGCGCGTTGCCCGACTTGGTGTTGTGCGTCCGGGCGCCGCCCAGCTCCTCGAACGTCACCTCTTCGCCGGTCACCGTCTTCACGACGTCCGGACCGGTGATGAACATGTGCGAGGTCTGGTCGACCATCACGATGAAGTCGGTGAGCGCGGGGGAGTAGACGTGCCCGCCCGCGTTGGCGCCCATGATGAGCGAGATCTGCGGGACGACGCCGGAGGCCTTCACGTTGCGGGTGAAGATCTCGCCGTACAGGCCGAGCGAGACCACGCCCTCCTGGATGCGCGCGCCGCCGCCCTCGTTGATGCCGATGATCGGGCGGCCGGTCTTGATGGCCAGGTCCATCACCTTGACGATCTTCTCGCCGTAGACCTCGCCGAGCGAACCGCCGAACACGGTCACGTCCTGGCTGAACACGCACACCGGGCGGCCGTCGATGGTGCCGTACCCGGTCACCACGCCGTCGCCGTACGGGCGGTTCTTCTCCTGCCCGAAGTTGGTCGACCGGTGCCGTGCCAGTTCGTCGAGCTCGACGAACGAGCCGGGATCGAGCAGCAGGTCGATCCGCTCGCGGGCGGTCTTCTTGCCCTTCGCGTGCTGACGCTCCACGGCACGGGCGGACCCGGCGTGCACCGCCTCGTCGTTCCGGCGGTACAGGTCGGCCAGCTTCCCGGCCGTGGTGTGGATGTCCGGCTCCTCCGCCGGAGGCGTCCCGATCGGCTCCGTCGCGCTGCTCATGACGGGAGCCTATCTACTGCGCAAGGGGCGCGTGTGTGGCGTGAACCTCACCTGGCGAACCGCGACCACGCGTCGAGCAGCCGCCGGGCCGATCCGCCGACCGGCCCGACCGCGTCGGCCAGGGTCTGCGCGTCCGGCAGCTGAGCCGAGTCGATCGCCGCCACCGCCTGCGCGGCGTCCGAAATGGTCGACGAGCAGACCGACAGCAGGTAGTCCGGCACGGTCAGGGCCGGGTCGGTCACCCCGACCACGGGCGTGCCGACCGCGGTGACCAGCGGGAACACCGTGCCCGGGATGCCGATGGCGGCTTCGGCGCGGGCCGCGGCCTGCACGGACGCGACGTCGCTGATCTCGTACCGGTCCCACAGCGTGCGGTCCTCACGCGGGTGCAGGCCGACGAGGATCCGCTTGCCTGCCGCCGCGAGTTTCTCCGCCGACGCGAGCAGCAGTTCGGTGCCGGGCGCCGCGGAACCGGTGCCGTCCGGGTGGGTGACGCTGGTGAGCACCAGGACGAGACCCGGCTCCGGCTTGCGCTCGGGCAGGCCGTCGGTCTGCGGCGAGCCGACGACCTCGATGCGTCGGCGCGTGCCGAGGTAGGCGCCGAACGCGCGGGCCTCGGCCGGGGAGGACGAGGTGACCAGCCGCGGGTGCAGCTCCTTCGCACGCGCGGCCCGGACCGGCTGCTGGTAGGCGAGCGAACTGGCGACGAGCGGCAGCTTCCGGAAGCGGGCCGCGCAGTCGGCGGGCCAGTCCCCGGCTCCGGTGACGACGAGCAGGTCCGCCCGCGGCGCGGTGTCCGGCGTCGCGACCGGCACCGGGTCGCCGGGGGTGATCTGGCTGAGGTCAGGTACCAGCTGCGTCAGCCGCCAGCCGCGCCGCGCGGCCTCGGCCAGCAGCGGTTTGACGTGGTAGGTGCCCCACGGCTCGTTGGTCGCGATCAACACACGCGGCGCATGCGAAGCGGCCGCGGTCCCACCCCCGAGGGCGGCGAGCGCGAGGCCACCACCGAGCACCGCGCGCCGGGTCACCGGATTCGTCATGATCGACAAGCTAGGCCGCGCGGACGGCGGGCGGGTGAACAGCGAGCGAACGCTGTCGCTGCTCGCTGCGCTCCGGCACTTCAGTTTCGTGACGTTGCCGAGGTCGAGGCGGCCTTGAACACGAGGCGCAGCCCGCGCCGGCCGGGACAGTTCCCACCGCAGCAGCTCGAACCGCAGCCGGGGCCCCGCGCTCCGCCGCGAAGCGGAGCACGTGCACCGCGAACTCGAGCACGTGCACCGGGAACCAGGTGGCCAGCTCGCCGGGCTCGGTCAGTGCCCGCCAGACCTTCTCCGGCGGGTGCTTCAAGTGGCGCTCGAAGACGAGCGCGGCGAGGCCGTCCGGCTGACGGCGCAGTTCACCGAGATCGGTCACCGCACCTTCTCCTCGTAGCGCTTGGTCAGCAGGGCCGTGCGCTCCTCGGGCCACGGGCAGCGGATCTCGCCGAAGGTGGCGGCGAAGAACAGCTCCAGGTGGGTGTGCCAGGCGGCCAGCAGCTCGGCCCGCAGGTGCTGCAGCGCGAACGGGACCGTCTGCGTGAGTTCGATCCGGGTGCCCAGTTCGGCGGCCGCGACGATCTCGAACCGGACCCGGCCCGCGGGCGCGCCGTCGTGCAGCCACTCGTACTCCAGCACGTGCGGCGCGGACGCGGTGACGATCTTCCCCGCGGGCACGTAGCCGTTGGTGGCGCGCAGTGGCGGCGGGCCGCCGGGTTCGACCGGGGAGTCCTCGGTGAGCAGCTGCCAGATCTCGGCGCCGGGCTTCCAGACCAGATCACGGGCGAACCGCAACTCGTACCCGGCGGCCGATTCGTGCACCGAGCCGTCGCCGAGGCCGAACTGGTCGATGTAGTGCTCCATCGCGGGTAGCCAGTCCGGCGGCGGGGGCGCGTCGGCGCCGTTCAGCCGCGCGGTCAGTGCGCCGAGGCAGGTGTCCCAGCCGATCGCGTTCCGTCCGGCGGCCAGCCGCCCGATGTCGCCGCCGCCGATCGTCTGGGTGAACACCAGCAGGCAGCCGTCGCCGTCCGGCACCAGCTCGAACCGCAGCACGTCGAGGTTCCAGCTGAAGGCGAACACCTTCGGCGGGCCGAATTCGAGGACCTCGCCGGTGCCGCCGTCGTCGACGGGCGCGTCGCCGGGGAAGACGAACCGGATCGGCGCGCCGATCCGCGCCTCGGTTTCGACGCGCGCCGGGAACCAGTGCGCCAGCTCGGCCGGGTCGGTGACGGCTCGCCAGACCTTCTCGGGCCGGTGCCGCAGCCGCCGTTCGAAGCGCAGCACGGGTTTTCCGGCGATGGTGCGGAATTCGGTCACCTCGGGTCCTCCATCGAGTCCAGGTGGCGTTCGAGGGCGTCCAGGCTTGCGTTCCACATGCGCCGGTAGGGCGCCAGCCAGGCGTCGATCTCGGCGAGCGGCTCCGGGCGCAACCGGTACCAGCGGCGTTGCGCGTCCTGCCGGACCTCCACCAGCCCGGCTTCGCGGAGCACCTTGAGGTGCTTGGACACCGCGGGCTGGGTGAGGCGCAGGCGCTCCACGAGGTCCCCGACCGGGCGCTCCGACGTGCGGAGCAGGTCGAGGATCTCGCGCCGCCGCGGCTCGGCGAGGACCTCGAACGTTGATGCCATATGAGGAATATAACCGCCGAGGAATATAAGTCAAGCTGTCACATCGGTGTGCCGCGGGCACGTTGAAGTGCCTTCTTCCGCGGCTGCGCCGGCCGGGACAAGATCGGCTCATGAGCGAAGAACTCCTCGACCTCGTCGGTGGCCGCCAGTTCGGCACGCTGGCCACGATCCGCCGCGACGGCAGGCCGCAACTGTCCACAGTGGTCTACGGCTGGTACCCGGCGGAGAAGCTGATCCGGATCAGCTCGACCGCGGACCGCGCGAAGGTGTGGAACCTGCGCCGGGACCCGCGCGCGGTGCTGCACGTCGCGGCGCCGGACGGGTTGGCGTACGCGGTCGTGGAGGGCGACGTCGACGTGTCGCCGGTCAGCGCTGAGCCGGGGGACGCGACCGGACGGGAAATGGCCGAGCTCGCCTCGCGGTTCGAGGATCCGTACGCCGATCTCGACCGCTTCTACCAGCGGATGGTCGACGAGCGGCGCGTGGTGATCCGCCTCCCGGTGTCCCGCGTGTACGGTCTCCCGCCCGGCGCGCTTCCCGTGCCGGACTAGAGCCCGAGGCCGCGCAGCAGGATGTCGAACCCCTGTCGGAACTCCTCCTCCGGCGGGATCGACCGGGCCTGCGCGGCGGTTTCGGACAGGATCGGGAACTCCTCCGGCGGCAGGTCGGCCAGCGCGGCGGTGCCCGCGCCGGACAGCGCTCCGAAGTGTTCCACCTGCAACGCGCCGAACACGTAACCCACGATCGTCCGGAACGCGATCGCCCGGCGCTTGCCGGTGAGGCCCGCGTCCGTCAGGACGGTCAGCATCGTCTCGCCCCAGCGGATCGAACTGGGCACGCGGTGGCGGTGCATCAGCAGCAACGGCACCACCGCCGGGTGCCGCGAAACCGCGATCCGGACCCGGTCGGCCAGCACGCTCAACCGCTCCGCGGCCGAACCGCGCGGCACCGTCACGTCGATCGCCTGCAGCACCAGGTCGACCACCAGGCCTTCGAGCTCGTCGCGGTCGGACACGTAGCGGTAGAGCGACATCGTGCCCATGCCGAGCTCCTTGGCGACCGTGCGCATCGACAGCGCGTCGAGCCCCTCGCGGTCGAGCACGGCCAGTGCCGCGGTGGCGATCTGCGTGGTGGTCAACGAGCGGGGTCGTGGCATGGCGTTTGACAGCGTACAGCATACGCGCATACGTTCGTAGGCGTACACCACACGCTTACGAAGGAGTCCACCATGCGTGATTTCGAACTGGACGCGGTCGGCGGCGAGCGCGTCCGTGTTCCCGACCCGGAACGCCTGGTCCACCTGCAGTTCCGGCGCTTCGCCGGCTGCCCGATCTGCAACCTGCACCTCCGCTCGGTCGTGCAGCGGCACGCCGAGATCGAAGCCGCCGGCATCCGCGAGGTGGTCTTCTTCCACTCGCCCGCCGACGAGCTGCGCGGCTACGACCTGCCGTTCGCCGTCGTCGCCGACCCGGACAAGCGGTACTACCGCGAGTTCGGCGTCGAGTCCGGCCGCCGCGCGCTGCTGCACCCGCGGACGTGGGGCGCGATCCTGCGGGGCTCGGCCCTGACGCTGCTCGGCAAGTACCGCCCGCCCGCGGTCCGGCAGGAGGGCGGACGGCTCGGGCTGCCCGCGGATTTCCTGATCGACCCCGGCGGCCGCGTGGTGGCGCGGAAGTACGGCGAGCACGCCTACGACCAGTGGTCGGTCGACGAGCTGCTGGCCCTCGCGCGGACGGCGGTCGTCCGGTGAAGCACGGGCTGATGCTGTTCACGGATTCCTTCGGCAGCGGCGCTTCCTCGGCGGAGGTGTTCGGCTGGGCGCTCGGCTACGCGGCGGAGGCCGAGCTCGCCGGGTGGGACGAGGTGTGGACCACTGAGCACCACTTCACCAGCGCCGTGCACACCCCGTCGGCGGTGGCGATGGCGGCGTTCCTGCTCGGGCGCACCGGTCTCGGCGTCGGCACCGCGGTCGCGGTGCTGCCTAACCACCACCCGGTCGCGCTGGCCGAGCAGGCCGCGCTGCTGCACCACGTCGGCGACGGGCGGTTCACACTCGGCGTCGGGCGCGGCCAGCCCCGCGTGGACCTGGAGGTCTTCGGCGACGGGCTCGCCGGGTACCGCGACATCTCGGGACGGCTCGCCCAGTTGTCGGAAGCCTTGCGCACCGGCGAGTTCGACGACTTCCGGATCGTGCCGGACGTGCCGGGGCGGTCGCCGCTCGCGTTGTCCGCGGCCTCGGTGCCGACCGCGCGGCTGGCCGGCCAGTTGGGGTTGCCGATCATCCTCGGACCGTTCGTCGGCATCGCCGACAAGCGCGCGATGATCGAGGCGCAGACGGAGGCGGCGGCTGAGCACGGGCACTGGATCGACCCGGCCGACAACGTCGATTCGAGCTACTTCGCGATCGCCGACACCTCCGACGCGGCACAGGAGTCGCTGGTCGACGGGCTGCGGGCGATGCTGCTGCGCGGCGCGCCGGGCGCGCGGTGGCTGGTCGCGCAGCCGGAGATGACGGCCGACCGCGCGGATGCGATGGCGCGGCAGCTCGTGCGCAACGTGATCGCCGGCGACCCGGACGAGTGCGCGCGGCAGTTGCGTGAGCGGGAGGAGCTGCTCGGCGCGGGCCGGATCATTCTGATGCCCGAGGGAGCGGGCTCGGCCGGTGCGGTGCTGCGCACGGTGCGGCGGGCGGGCGCCGAAGTCTTCACAGGGGCTCGCTGCTCGGCTTGAATCGGACGATGAGCACAGGTGGCTTGTCGAAAGCCCGGCTGGGGCGGCTCCACGACGTGATGGCCGGTTACGTCGAACGCGGCGAGGTCCCCGGGGTGATCACGCTCGTCGAGCGCCACGGGGAAGCGCACGTGGACGTGCTCGGCTCGGTCGCGTTCGGCGGCCCCGCGTTGAGCCGGGACAGCCTGTTCCGCATCAGCTCGATGACCAAACCCATCGCCGCGGCGGCCGCGATGGCGCTCGTCGAGCAGTGCCGGCTCCGGCTCGGCGAGCCACTGGACGAACTGCTGCCGGAGCTGGCGAGCAGGCGGGTGCTCGCGAGGATCGACGGGCCGCTCGACGAGACGGTGCCCGCCGAGCGGGCCATCACGCTGCGGGACCTGCTCACGTTCCGGATGGGGTTCGGCCAGCTGTACCTGCCGGAGGAGCCGCCGATCGTGCGGGCGGCGAACGAGGCGGGCATCGGGATGGGCCCGCCGAGGCCGTCGGAGATGCCGGGGCCGGACGAGTGGATGCGGCGTCTCGGCTCGTTGCCGCTGATGTGCCCGCCCGGCGGCCGCTGGCTGTACAACACGGGTTCGGACGTGCTGGGCGTGCTGCTGGCGCGGGTGGGCGGTTCGCTGGAGGAGGTGCTGCGCGAGACCGTGCTGGACCCGCTGGGGATGGACGACACGCGGTTCACCGCGGACGCCGGCCGTCTGGTCACCGCGTACGGGGGTGACCTGACGGTCTACGACCCGCCGGACGGCGAGTGGTCCCGCCCGCCCAGCTTCCCGTCCGCGGCGGCCGGCCTCGTGTCCACAGTGGACGACCTGTTGCGCTTCGGCCGGATGATGCTCCACTTCGGACGTTGTGGCAGCGGGCGGGTGCTGGCGCGGCCCACGGTCGAGGCGATGGTCACCGACCAGCTCACGCCGGGGGACAAGGCGGTGTCCGGCTTCTACCCCGGCTACTTCGACACGCGCGGCTGGGGCTTCGGCCTGTCGATGACCACCGCGCGCGACGACATCGCGTCGGTGCCCGGCCGCTTCGGCTGGGACGGCGGGCTCGGCACGTCGTGGTTCTCCGATCCGAAGGAGGACCTGGTCGGGATCCTGCTGACGCAGAAGGCCGGGTTCCCGCAGTACAACAACCTGTACCTGGACTTCTGGACCTCGGTGTACCAGTCAATCGCGGATTAGCGCGGCCTCCTCGTCGGGGGTGAGCCCGGCCTTGCGCGGGCGGTCCAGGCCGCGGGCGCGTTCCTCGTCGAGGGCCGCGAGCACGGTGTCGGCGAGCGGGCGGATCTCCAGCCCGGCCGCCTGCGCCGCCGACGCGTCGTGCGCGGCGAGGCCGTGGTGGCTCGCCGGCAGCCACAGCGGCAGCGACTTCGGGCCGAACCACGGCTGGACGCCCGCTGCGGTCAGGGTTTCCTCGGCGACCGGGACCAGTTCGGTGCCGGGCGGGGCGACGAGGTCGGCGATCTCCTCCAGCACGGGGCCGAGCGGAGCGACCGGGCTGACCGCGTCGAAGGCGCCGGTGAGGCGCTGCTCGCCCGCCGTCACGATCCACGCCGCGAGGTCGCGGACGTCGACGTGCTGGAACGGCTGCTTCGGGGTGTCCGGCACCACCACGCGGCCGCCGCGGCTGAAGCGGGCCGGCCAGTAGCCGAAGCGGTCCATGTAGTCACCCGGGCCGGTGATCTGCCCCGGCCGCACGATGAACAGCCGGTCACCCAGGGCGTCCCGCGCCGCGTGCTCGCAGGCGACCTGCACGCCGCCGTAGACCTCGGGCGTCATCTCGGCCAGGTCGATCCGGTCGCGTTCGATCGGTTCGTGCTGCGGGGATTCCGCGGTCTGGCCGAGCGTCGCGGTGTCCGCGTAGGTGTTGATCGTGGAGACGTACGTCCAGTGCCGGGCGGTGATGGTGCGCAACGCGTCCCGGACCCAGCGCAGCCCGGTGTACGCGATGTCGACTACCGCGTCGAAGCGCTCGCCCGCCAGTACGTCGATGGAGCCCGGCTCGTCCCGGTCGACACGCACGTGCCGCGCGCCCTCCGGCACGCTCCCCGACACGCCGCGCGCCGCGCACACGACCTCGTGCCCGCGCCGGACCGCTTCGGCCGCAACGGTTTTCGAGAGGAACGACGTCCCGCCCAGTACCAGCACCCGCATGTGATCGACTCTGCCCGAGTCCGTCCGCAGCGGGCCAGGGATTTCGCGCAGAGCGGATCAGGCCAGCGGGGTCAGCAGCCGGTGCGGCTCCCGCAGCGCGACGCTCACCGGGTCGTCCCGGAGGCCGGGCTTCGCGCCGGGGCCGAGGCTCACCATCAGGTCCGCCGGGCCCGGGACGGTCCGGCAGCGCGGGCAGAGCCCGGACTCGGTGACGGCCGTGCCGCAGTCCGCGTGGCTGAAGACGCGCCGCGGCCCGGCGGGCGGCCCGAACTCGTGCTCGCCCCACTGCGCCAGCGCGAACACCGCGGGCCACAGGGCGATGCCGCGCTCGGTGAGGACGTACTCGTGGCCGGACGGCCGCGGCCGCCGTTCGAGCAGGCCCGCGGCGACCAGGGACTTCAGCCGGTCGGTGAGGACGGCGCGCGGGATGTCCAGGTGCGCGCACAGGTCGCCGAACCGCCGGACGCCGTAGAAGAAGTCCCGCAGGACGAGCAGCGTCCACCGTTCGCCGACGACCTCCAGCGCCCGCGCCAGTGAGCAGTCCTGGGTCGCGTAGTCCTTGCCGAGTGCCACGACCCAAGCATAGCGACTGGTTCAGTTATTGAACTGCTGCTGCTAGGGTCACTGCTAGTTCATTGACTGAACTGGAGGGGTGATGGCAACGCTGGTGATCGCGTGCGCCGCGGCGTTCCTGGTGCTGGTGAACTTCACCGCGCCGCTCGCCACGCTCGGCGAGATCGCGGACGAGCTCGGGGCGGGGCCCGCCGGGCAGACGTGGATCCTCGGGAGCATCAGCCTCGGGCTGGCCGCGGCGCTGCTGATCGCGGGGAGTCTCGCGGACACATTCGGCCGCAGGCGGGTGTTCGTGCTGGGCGGCGCGGGGCTCGCGGCCGGCAGCGTGCTGTGCGCGCTGGCGCCGGCGACCTGGGCGTTCGTCCTGGGGCGCATAGTGCAGGGCGTGGCCGGGGCGGCGTTGCTGGTGTCCAGCCTCGGGCTCATCGCGCACGCCCACCCGGCCGGGGCGGCGCGCGTGCGGGCGACGGGGATGTGGGGCGCGATGCTCGGCGGTGGGATCACGGTCGGGCCGGTGATGGCCGCGCTGCTGACCGCGCCGGCGGGCTGGCGGTCGGTGTACTGGCTGATCGCGCTGCTCGGCGCGGCGGTGGCGGCCGCAGGCGCCCGGTTGCCGGAGTCCCGGGGGATCCCGCGGCCGACGGACTTCGCGGGCCTGCTGACGCTGGGGCCGGGGATCGCGCTACTGGTCGCGGCCCTGACCGAGGCCCGTGCGGGCTGGGGCGCGGATGTGTTGGTCTGGGCGGCGCCCGCGGTGGTCCTGCTGGCCGTGTTCGTCGTGGTCGAGCTGCGGGTCGCGGAGCCGATGATCGACCTGAGGCTGCTGCGTGCCCCGGCCTTCCGCGCGGCCACGACGGGAGCGCTGACCAGCGGGATCGCGGTCGTGTCGTTCATGACGTTCCTGCCCAGCCTGTTGCACCGGCTGCTCGGGCTGACCCCGCTCGCCGCGGCGGCGGTGGCGTCGATCTGGTCGGGCGTGTCGTTCGTGGTGGCCGCCCAGGCCCGGCGGGTGACGGTACGGCTGGGCGACCGCCGCCAGGCCGCGCTGGGGCTCGGCCTGTGCGCGGCCGGGGAGCTGGCCACGCTGGGGCTGACCACGCAGTCGTCGTGGTGGCACTTCGTGCCCGGGCTGGCCGTCGCGGGCGTGGGAACCGGCCTGTCGAACGCGGCGCTGGCCGGGCTCTCGGTGCGAACCGTGCCGCCCGACCGAGCCGCGATGGGCACCGGGGCCAACAACACGGCCCGCTACGTCGGATCGGCGCTGGGGATCGCCCTGGTCGCGGTCGTGCTGGCCGCGGCGCCCGGCCCTGGCGGGGTGAACTACGCGGCGGCGATCACGGGCGCGCTCGCGCTGCTCGGCGCTGTGCTGACAGCCCTGGGCCGGGAGCGCGTTCCGGAGCACGGGCTGGTGAGCAGCGGACGGGGCTAGCGGGTCGTCCTCCGTCCGCTGCTCGCCGTCATCGCGCCAGGAGGTCGCGCAGCGCCTTGATCACCTCCGCCGGACCCTCCTCCGCCATGAAGTGGCCCGAGGTCACCGTGCGGTGGTCGAGGTCCGGCGCCCACTTCCGCCACACCGCTGCGGCGTCGTAGCCGAGTGCGGCGCCCCAGTCCTGCTGCAGCACGGTCACCGGCATCGTCAGGTGGCGGCCGGCTTCGCGGTCGGCGGTGTCGTGCGTGATGTCGATCCCGGCGGTCGCCCGGTAGTCGGCGACGATCGAGGTCACCGCTTCGCGGGAGGCGCGCAGGTACTCGGCCCGCACGTCCGCCGGGATCGCGTCCGGGTTCTGCGTCCACGCGTCCAGGAAGTAGCCGAAGAACTCGTCCGGCACAGCGGCGATCATTTTCTCCGCCAGTCCGGGCGGCTGCGCCATCAGGTACAGGTGGAACCCGACGGCCGCGCTCGCGCCGTGCATCACGTCCCACATGTCCAGCGTGGGCAGCACGTCCAGCGACGCCAGGTGCGTCACCGCGTCCGGGTGGTCCAGTCCGGCGCGGATCGCGACCAGCGCGCCGCGGTCGTGCCCGGCCAGCGCGAACCGCGGGTGCCCGAACGCGCGGGCCACCGCCACGACGTCGGCGGCCATCGTGCGCTTGGAGTACGTCTCGCCGGTGTCCGCGGGCTTGTCGCTGTCGCCGTAACCGCGCAGGTCCGGCACGATCACGGTGTGGTCGGCGACGAGGTCGGCGGCCACGTGCCGCCACATCAGGTGGGTCTGCGGGAAGCCGTGCAACAGCACGACCGGGCTGCCGGAGCCGCCGATGGCCACGTTGAGTGAAACGCCCTCGGCGACGGGAACCCGCTGGTAGTCGAATCCGGTGATCTGCATGGCACCGAGCTTGCGCCGGCCCGGTCAGCAACGGATCAGCACGCGCTCAGCGGCTACAGTGCGTGGTGATGGGCTCGTCCGTGCGGTTCGCGGTGCTCGGCCCGCTGATCGCCGAGGCCGGGCGCGGTCCGCTCGACCTCAAGGGGCCGCGGCACCGGGCCGTTCTCGCGCGCCTGCTGATCGCCCGCGGCCGGGTGGTGCCGGTCGACCGCCTCGTCGACGACCTGTGGGACGACCCGCCCGACGGCGCGGTCGGAGCCATCCAGACCTTCATCGCGGCGTTGCGCCGCGCCTTGGAACCCGACCGGCCGCCGCGCACCCCCGCTGAGTTGCTCGTGACCACCGGCGGCGGCTACGCGCTGCGCGCCGAGGAGGTCGACGCCTGGCGCTTCGAGGAGGCGGTCACGAAGTCCGCCGGCCTCGCACCGGCCGAAGCACTGTCCCTTGTGGACGAGGCGCTGGGTCTGTGGCGGGGTCCCGCCTACGCCGAGTTCGCCGATCAGGGTTGGGCACGCGCGGAGATCGCGCGCCTGGACGAGCTGCGCCTGCTCGCCGTGGAACGCCGGGCGGACGCGTTGCTGGGCCTCGGACGTGCCGCCGAAGCCGTGCCCGACCTGGAGGCCCACACCGGCGCGCACCCGCTGCGGGAGAACGGGTGGCGGCTGCTCGCGCTCGCGCTGTACCGGGCCGGTCGTCAGGGCGACGCGCTCGCCGCGCTGCGCCGGGCACGGCAGGCGCTGGCCGACGAACTGGGCGTCGACCCCGGGCCGGACCTGCGCGAGCTGGAGGCGGGCATCCTCGCGCAGGCGCCCGAGCTGCGGGGTGCCGCGCCGGGTTCGGGCACGCTCGTCGGGCGGGACGGTGAGCTGGCGCGGCTCGTCGAGGCCGCCGGGCGGGCGCCCCTGGTCCTCATCTCCGGGGAGGCGGGCGCGGGCAAGACCGCGCTCGCCGAAGCGTTCACCGCCGAGATGGAAGCGCGGGGCTGGTCCACCGCGTGGGGCGTCAACCCCGAGCACGAAGGCGTGCCTGCCGCCTGGCCGTGGACGCGGATCCTCGACGCGCTCGGCATCGCGCCCCCGGCCGAACCGAACCGCTTCCAGTGGCACCGCGCCGTGCGCGAGCGGCTCGCCGCGCGAGGCAAGCTGCTGCTGGTCCTCGACGACCTGCACTGGGCGGGCGAGGAGACCTTGGCGCTGCTGTCCGCGCTGGTCACCGATCCGCTGCCGGGGCCGGTGCTGATCGTCGCCACCTACCGCAGCACCGACGTCGCCCCCGCCCTCGCCGGCTTCCTCGGCCGCATCGCGCGGGCCGAGCCGGTGCGGATCTACCTCGGCGGCCTGCCCGCGGACGCGGTGCCGGCCCTCGTGCGGGCCACCACCGGCCGGGACATCGACGCCGGCACCGCCCGGACGATCCACCAGCGCAGCGGCGGCAACCCGTTCTTCGTGCGTGAACTGGCACGCGTGCTCGACACCGGAGGCGCGCTCTCGGCGGTGCCGCCCGGCGTGCGGGACGTGGTCCGGTACCGCGTCGCGCAGCTGCCCGACGCGGTCCAGGCCGTGCTGCGACAGGCCGCGGTCATCGGCACCGAGGTCGACCTGGACCTCCTGCCCGGCGACGCCCTCGACGCGCTGGAACTCGCCGCCGAACGCGGTTTCCTCGTCGAACACGGGCCGGGCCGGTTCCGCTTCGCGCACGCGCTCGTTCGCGACACGCTCTACCAGGACCTGTCCCGCTCGCGCCGGGCGCGGTTGCACGCGCGGATCGGCGAGGCGATCGAGCGCCTGCGGCCCGGGGACGTCGCCGCGCTGGCGCACCACTTCCTGCTCGCCGAGGCGCCCGCCGCGGTGCGGTACGCGCGCGCCGCGGCCGAGGACGCCGAGCGCCGGTTCGCCCCGCACGAGGCCGCGCGGCTGTGGCAGGCCGCGCTCGACCACGCCGATCGTCGCGCGCCCGCTGACGCGGATGGTGGCGCGGCCGCCGGCGTGCCGGAGCGGCTCGAGCTGATCATGGGCCTGGTGCGGGCGCTGGCCGTGGCCGGCGAGCTCGATCGCGCCCGCAAGCACCGGGCCGAGGCGCTCACCCTGGCCGAGCAGGTCGGCGACCCCGCGCTGACCGCACGCGTGCTCGCCGCGTTCGACGTGCCCGCGATCTGGACCGCGCACGACGATCCCGAGCTGGCCCAGCGGATCGCCGACGTGACCGAGCGGACCCTGGACGCGTTGCCACCGGGCGAAGACGCGGTGCGCGCGCGCCTGCTCGCCACGCTTGCCCTCGAACTGCGCAACACCGCGGGCGACCGGGGACCGCGGGCGGCGCGGGAAGCCGAGGCACTGGCCCGGCGCCTCGACGATCCCGCCCTGCTCGCGTTCGCGTTGAACGCCAGGTTCATGCAGTCGTTCGAGCGGGCCGGGCTCGCGCCGGAGCGGGCCCGCATCGGGCGGGAGCTGGTCGAGCTGGCCCGGCGCCACGAGCTGGTGGCGTTCGAGGTGCTCGGCCACCTCGTGCTCATGCAGGCCGCCTCGGCCCTCGCCGACTTCCCGGCCGCCGACCGCCACACGCAGGCGGCCGACGAGCTCGGCGAGAAGCACGAGATCCCGCTCGTCGGCGTGTTCACGCAGTGGTACCGGGCGATGCGGACGTCCGCGGCCGGGCGACCCGCCGAGGCGGCGTACCGCGCGGCGGCAGCCCGGCTGGCAGGCACCGGGATGTCCGGAGTGGACAGTGGGATCCTCGGCTTCGCCCTGCTGTGCGATCGCCTCCAGCGCGGCGCCGACCCCGGGCACGACCTCGACTTCGGCGCCTACGAGCCGTGGTGCCGTCCCGTGGTGGCCGACGACGGGTCGGAGATCCCGCCCTCTCCGCGCGACCTGCTCTTCGAGGCCCGCACGTGCCTGCACGCCCTGGTCGCGATCCGCCGCGGCGACCGCGCGACGATGGCCCGCCTGCACGCCGAACTGCTCCCCGCGGCGGGCGAACTGGCCGGCGCGGGCAGCGGACTGCTCACGCTCGGCCCGGTCAGCCGGTACCTGGACGAGCTCGCCCGCCACAGCGCCTGAGCTCGCGTCAGGCCGCCGGGCGGCTCGCTCCCGCGTAGTCGTCCGTCCGCGTGCGGTACGTCGCGATCTGGATGGCCATGCCCTGCGTCGGCGCGTTGATCATCAGGCCGTTGCCCAGGTAGAGCCCCACGTGGTGGATGCGCGTCGCCGGGTTGCCGTAGAACACCAGGTCGCCCATCTTCGGCTCGGCGACCGCCGGGGTGGACCGGAACTGCATGTCCGCGGTGCGCAGCAGGTTCACGCCCGCCGCGTCGTAGGCGGCCTTCGTCAGCCCCGAGCAGTCGAACCCGGCCGCGCCCGCGTCCGGGCCGTTGCCGCCCCACACGTAGGGCAGGCCGAGCTGGTCGAGGGCGAACCGGGTGGCCCGCACCGACGGCGCGGACGCCGACGCCGGGGCCAGCGACAGCTGCGCGTACAGCTGGGCGTTGCCGAGCGCCTGCTGGCGGAACAGGTCCGAGTCGCGGTAGTGCTCGATCGCCTTCCACCAGCCCTGCCCGGACTGCAGGTCGGTGTTCCCGGCGCACAGGGTGCGGCCCGCGGCGACGGACGCGTCGTCGATGTCCTGGATGTCGCCCCGCCCGCCGGCCCGCTGCCACTCGGCCTGGGTGAGCTGCATCGGCCCGCCGCGCGACTCCGTCGCGGCCTCACCGGCGGCGCCGGTCAGCGGCACCGCGCCGAGCGCCTTCGTCAGCGTCCCGTCCGCGGCGAGCGATCCGCCGCCGAACCGGCCGTGGTTCGTGCTGGCCTTGCCGATCCCGGCGAGCGTCACCCACGACAGGTGGCAGCCCGGGTCCTCCTCGCGCAACGTCAGCTCGCCCGTCGCGTACCCGATCAGCGCGCGCTCCGGGATGTCCAGCGGCCCGCTCAGCCCGGCCGCCCACTTCTCCAGCTCGCTGCGGCCCTGCTCCTGGGGCGCCTGCGCCTGCACCGGCGCGTTCGGCTCGAGCACGGTCGGCGCGGAGGCCAGCGCCGCGTTGCCCGACGGCGGCTCGGGTGGCACCACGTCGGCGGCGGCCCGCACCTGTTCCCCCGGCGGCTCGACCAGCAGCCACCCGCAGGTGCCGACGGCGGCGACGAGGATCAGCGCGATCAGGGCACGCCCGGCGGCGGCCCGCCCCCAGGATCGGAAACGCATGGTCACCTCGCCAACACTAAAAGACAACGACCGCCGCGGACACAGTGATCCAACGACCGGACCCCCTCGTGCGTGACGGAGGGCGAATAGGCTTCCCACATGAACGCGATCAACGCCGGGCGGCTGCGCGCCGAACTGCTGGCCCCGCAGGGTCCGTACGCGGCGCTGGACGTCGTCCCCAGCACCGGTTCCACCAACGCCGACCTGCGGCGGGCGAGCGTCGAGGGCGCGGCGGACCGGACGGTGCTGATCGCCGAGGAGCAGACCTCCGGCGTCGGCAGGCGTGCCCGGGTGTGGGCGTCCCCCAAGGGCAGTGGCATCTATCTCAGCGTGCTGCTCCGCCCGGTGGAGGTCCCGTTCAGCGCACTCGGCTCACTGGCGATCGCGGCCGGGCTCGCGGTGACCGACCTGACCGCCGAACTGGGTGTCGACGCCGTCCTCAAGTGGCCCAACGACGTGCTCGCCGGCCCGGACCGCGGCAAGTGCGCCGGCATCCTGTCCGAGGCCGTCGCCGGGGACGAGCTGGGCGTGGTGCTCGGCATCGGGCTCAACGTCCGCCCGCTCGGCCCGGGTGTCGAGCCGGGCGCCGGCGGGCTGCTGGCGACGTCGCTGGCCGAGCAGGGCGCCCGCACCACCGACCGCACCGACGTCGCCGCGCTGCTGCTGGCCGCGCTCGCCGACCGGGAGGACCGCTGGCGCGCCGCGGGCGGCGACCTCGCGAAGGCCGGCCTGCTGGACGACTACCGGGCGCGCTGCGAGACCCTCGGTCAGGAGGTGCGGGTGCTGCTGCCGGGCGACCACGCGATCCTCGGCACGGCCGAGGACGTCGACGGCGCGGGCCAGCTGGAAGTGCGTGGCCAGGACGGCAAGCGGCACACCGTGTTCGCCGGAGACGTCGTGCACCTGCGCCCGGTACGGTGAAGCGGTCGCGAGAGGAGTTCGCAGTGGCCTACCCCGACGATCTGCTCAGCGAGAACGAGCAGGTCATAGTGCACAGCCATCCGCACGCGAAGATGCTGATCTGGCCGGTGACCGGTTTTCTCGTGACGCTGGGGCTGGGCATCTGGCTCGTCACACTCGCCGGCGACGCGCCCGCGCCGTGGAACGACGTGGCCCGCATCGCGATCGCCGTGGTCGCGGTGGTGCTGATCGTCTGGTTCTTCCTGGTGCCGCTGGTCCGCTGGCGCACCACCCACTTCATCGTCACGACCGACCGCCTCATCGTCCGCGAGGGCGTGATCAAGCGCACCGGCATCGACATCCCGCTGGGCCGGATCAGCAGCGTGCAGTTCGAGCACGGCATCGTGGACCGCCTCTTCGGCTGCGGAACGCTGGTGATCGAGTCCGCTTCGGACGAGCCGCTGCGCTTCGAGGACATCCCGCGCGTCGAGCGGGTGCACACGATGATCTACCGCCAGGTCAACGACAACCCGTACGACGACTTCCCCGGCGAGCAGGGACCGCAACCCCGTGGCCGCGGCGTCCGGTGATCTCACCCGATCCGGCGACCTGCGGATCACGGAGCTGACCGCGGGTGACTGGCCGCTGTTCGAGCGGCTGCTCGGCCCGAACGGGCTGCAGGGCGGCTGCTGGTGCGCCTGGTACCGGATGACCAGCAGGCAGTACCGCGAGACCGGTCCCGATGAGCACAAGGCGCACGTGCGCGACGAGGTGCGGGCCGGGAAACCGTTGGGGCTGCTGGGGATCCTCGACGACGAGCCGGTCGCCTGGGTCGCGGTCTCGCCCCGGCTGGACAACCCGCGCCTGGCCACCTCCCGGGTCGCCGCGCTGCCGGACGACGATCCCACGGACGTGTGGTCGGTGACGTGCTTCTACGTGCACCGCCGCGCCCGCGGGCAGGGCATCGCGGCGGCGATGCTGCGCGCCGCGACCCGGCACGCGTTCGACCGCGGCGCCCGCGTGGTCGAGGGATATCCGGTGGATGGCAGCAAAAAGCGTCCGGCGGGCGAGCTCTACCACGGCACGATCGAGATGTTCTCCGCGGCTGGTTTCGATTTGACCGCACGGCGCGACACGGTTCGGGCACTCATGCGTATTTCCGCTCGATGAGGCAACCTGATGCCGAGGGGGAACCGGAGCGCGCCGCCGCGCGTCCGAGTCCGAGCCGACTGCTGTACTCGCGAGGAGGGGTGCCGTGACCGAGCATCGGGCGCAGGTGGAGGAACTGCTCGCCGACTACCGCCGCAGCCGGGAGAACCTCGCGTCGGCGCAGCGCGATCTCGCGGCCGTCACCGCCTCGGCCAGCGACGCCGACGGGCTGATCACGGCGACCGTCGGTCCGCGCGGCACGCTGACTTCCCTGACCGTCGCGGACGGCGCGTACTGGCGGTACCGGCCGAACGAGCTGGCGCAGCAGATCGTGCGGGTCACCGCCGAAGCCACCGTGCGGGCGCTCGCGCGGGCCGGTGAGGTGCTGGCGCCCGTGCTGCCTGCGGGCACCGATCCGCAGGCGCTGCTGCTCGGCACCGGCGACCTCGACGCGACCGAGATCGCGCCGGCGAAACCCCGCCCAGCCCCGGACGAGGAGAGCCTCGAGGACCACCGCTGGATGACCCGATGAGCGCCGGTTTCGAGGCCGACGCGGACCGGCTCGCGGTCTCCTCCGGCGACTTCGGCAACCTCGCGGAGCGCGCGGCGGCGGTCGCGGAGCGGCTGGAGCGCGCCCTCGACGGCGCGCACGGGGCGTGGGGCGACGGCCCGGTCGGGCAGGCGATCGCGGCCTCGCACGTGCCGCCCGCCGAGGAAACCCTGGCCGGGCTGCGGAGCCTGTCCGGGCGGCTGACGGCGTTCGGGCAGACCGTCGGCGCGGCCGCCGGGCGATACCGCGGGTCCGAAGAGGACGCGCAGCAGGCGATCACCGACACGGCACAGGGGTAGCGCATGGGCATCGAGCTGCCGCGGGAACTCGCCGCCCTCGCCGCGGAAACCGGGCTGTCCTGGCCGGACGCGGACGAGGACAGGTTGCGTGAGCAGGCGTCCGCCTGGCGCGACGCGCACCGCGAGCTGACCGCGCTCGCCGCGGAGGCCGACCAGCAGGCGGGCACCGCGGTCGCCGCGCTGTCCCGGGACGCGGGCGACGCGGCCGGGCAGGCGTGGTCGGCGTTCGTCGACCCGGAGAACGGGCACCTCACCGTCGCCGCGCGTGGCGCCGCCGAAGCCGCCGACCGGCTGGAGAACGCGGCCGAGCAGGTCGGCGCCGCGAAGGTCGAACTGGTGCGGCAGCTCGTCGAGGCCGCGAAGAACCGGGACGCCAGCCTCGCCGCCGCGGAGAACGGCCACCCGACCGCGATCCTCGGCGTCGAGCCGATCCTGCGCGGCACCGCGGCGAACCTGGCGGTCGTGACGCACGGCCTCGCCGCGACCCTCGGGCCGGCGCCGGTCGGCTCGCTGGTCACCCCGCTCGTCGAGCCGAACCCGGGCGCACGCACGCCGGACGGCCAGGGCGCCCTGCTCGGGGTGGTCACCGGGCTGGCGCCGGAACTGGTGGCGCCGGTCGTCACGCCGTCGCCCGCGGTGCTCGGCAGCGCGCCGCCGGGTGCGCCGTCTGTGCCGTCTGTGCCGTCTGTGCCGTCTGCGGTGGCTTCGGCTGTGCTGACGCCGCCGGTGGTGCCGCCCGTGGTCCCCGAACCGGCCTTCGCCGACACCGACACCGGCCCGATCCAGCTGCCGGACCCGCCGACCCCGCCGTCGCTGCCGCAGTACGAGGGGCTGCTGGACTCCGGGGGCTTCGACGAGGTGCCGACGCCGTCGACCGGGCTGCCGAACGGAACCGTCGCCGCGGGGTTCGCCGATGCTGCCGTGCCGCCGGTGGGAATGCCGGGGATGCCGGGCGCGCCAGCTCCGGCCGCGCCCGCTCCGGCCGCCGGGTACGCGCCGGCAGCTCCCGCGGCCGGGTACGCGGCCCCCTTCGCGCCACAGGCACCAGCACCGCCACAAGCGCCGGTCGCGCCAGTCGCGCCGGGCCCGCGTCAGCCGTACCAGCCGTACCCGGAGCCCGCCCCGCGCGCGCCGGAGCCGATGGGCGCGCCGCGGCAGGAACGGGAAACGATCGTCGCGTTGTTCCGGGTCCACATGTTCCCGATCGGCCACCTGCCCGTGGCCACTGACAAGCCGGCGCGGCAGCTGCCCGCGCCGCCGTGCGAGGTCGACTACGCGCCGGGCCTGCGGTTCCCGCCGCACGACCACCCGCGCTCCGACCTGATCCGCACCGACGACGCGCTCGCGAAGGTCCAGGCCGGGTACGGCCGCCGTCCGTCGCCCGCCGGCACGCCCCCGGCCGGGGTGCTCGCCGGGTACGACCCGCTGGGCGGTCTGCACGAACGCGACTGGGACCGCCGGTTCCTCGCCGGGAAGCGCCGCGAGGTGCCGGAGTACGCGTGGCCGCCCGGCGAGCTGTACCCCGAGGGCGGCACCGCGGAGGGTGAGCCCGAGGTGCTGGCCGAGGGCGTGGTCCTGGACCGGTTCGGCGATCCGCGTGGCCGGGTGTTCGCGCCGGACGGCACCCCGTTCGCGCGGCGGTCGCTGCCGCCGCCGGTGCGCGACGCCGGCTACCGGCGGTACCGCGTGCTGCGGGACCTGCCGGTGTGGCGCGCGGTGTCGGCGCCGTGGTTCGGGCAGCCCGGCGGCGGCGAGCGGTACCGGGCGGTCTATTCGGCCGACGAGCTGGTCACCCTGGGGTATCTGGCGGACATCACGTTCGAGGAGGGCGCTGCGCAGTGAACGTCGAGTCGATCGTGCGGTGGCTGGCGGCCATCGGGGTGCCCGGCGAGGTGATCTCGATCGGCAAGGAGGCCGACAACGCGTGGTGCCTGCTGCGGGTCGAGGAGTCCGAAGAGGGCGGCCCGGTGTGGGAGGTGTTCTGGCGCGAGCAGGGCAACCGCTACGACTGGGCCAGGTTCACCAACGAGCAGGTCGCGTGCCACTACCTGTTCGGCAGGCTGGCGTGGTCGCAGGTCGCTCGCGGCGCGGTGGGGTTGCTGCCCGCGCCGGCTTAAGGCGAGCTGACGGCACCGTTAAGGAATTCGCGCTGGTGCTCGCGGGGCGCCGCCGTGATGCTCGACCCATGATCACCCCCGACACCAAGGACTGGACCTGGGTGCTGCGCGCGCCGTGCCCGGAATGCGGTTTCGACGCCGCGACCTTCGCGCGCGAAGACGTGCCCGCGATGCTGCGCGCGAACGTCGGCGCCTGGCGCGAGGCGCTGGGCAGGCCGGACGCGCGGGAGCGGCCGGCGCCGGACAAGTGGTCCGCCCTGGAGTACGGCTGCCACGTGCGGGACGTGTGCCGGATCTACCTGGAGCGCCTGCGGCTGATCCGCACGCAGGACGCCCCGTTGTTCCCGAACTGGGACCAGGACGCGACGGCGGTCGAGGACCGGTACGACACCCAGGACCCGCGGGTGGTGGCGGACGAGCTGGTCGCGGCGGCGGACCGGCTCGCCACGGCGCTCGCCGAGGTGAGTGGCGCGGAGTGGGACCGGACCGGCACCCGCAGCGACGGCGCGCACTTCACGATCGACACCTTCGCGCGCTACTTCATCCACGACCCGCTGCACCACCTCTGGGACGTGACCGGCGAGCGCTACCGCCGCAGGTAGCCGAGCGCCTCGTCGTGCAGGTGCCCGTTCGACGACAGCGCCGAGCCGCCGTCGAAGCGCTCCGCGCCGCTCAGGTCGGAAAACCGGCCGCCGGCTTCGGTGAGCAGGATCTGCATCGGCGCGACGTCCCACGGGTTGACGATCGGCTCGGCCGCCAGGTCGATCGCGCCCTCGGCGACCAGGCAGTGGTGCCAGAAGTCGCCGAACGCGCGGGTTTCCCAGCAGGCGTCGACGAGGCCCAGGTACGCCTCGCGCGAGTGGTACTCGGTCCACGAGCCCAGGTCCGTCGTGGACAAGTAGGCGTCGGACAGCGCGGACACCGCCGACACCGAGATCCGGCGCTCGCCCGCCGGGTCGCTCATCCACGCGCCCTCGCCCGCCGCGGCCCACCAGCGGCGGCCCAGCAGCGGCGCGCTGACCATGCCGACCACCGGCCGCCCGTCCTCGACCAGCGCGATCAACGTCGCCCACACCGGTCCGCCGCGCAGGAAGTTCTTCGTCCCGTCGATGGGGTCCAGCACCCACGCGCGGCCCGACTCCCAGGCCGTGCCGCCGCGCTCCTCGCCCGCCACGGCGTCGTCCGGGCGCTCCGCGGCGAGCACCTCGCGCACCGCGTCCTCGACCGCGGTGTCCGCGTCGGTGACCGGCGTGCGGTCCGGCTTGCTGCTGACCTTCAGGTCGCGGGCGCGGAACCGGGCCGTGGTGATCGAGTCCGCCGCGTCCGCGAGCTTCCCCGCCAGGATGAGATCGTCCGTGTAGCTCGCCACGCCACGATGTTTTCACGGGGCGCGGTCGTAGAGTTGGCCAGGTGAGCATGGTGTTGCTGGCCGAGGACGACCCGGCGATCGCGGACCCGCTGTCGCGCGCGCTCGAGCGGGAGGGCTACGACGTCGAAGTGGTGGGGGACGGCCCCGCGGTGCTCGACACCACCCAGGCCAAGCGGGTCGACCTGCTCGTGCTCGACCTCGGACTGCCCGGCATGGACGGTCTGGAGGTGTGCCGCAGGCTGCGCGCGAACGGCAGCGAGCTGCCGGTGCTGATGCTCACGGCCCGCACCGACGAGGTCGACTTCGTGGTGGGCCTCGACGCCGGCGCGGACGACTACGTGGCCAAGCCGTTCCGGCTCGCCGAGCTGCTGGCGCGCATCCGCGCCCTGCTGCGCCGCCGGGCGCCCGAGGTGCTCGAAGCCGGCGGGGTGCGGATGGACCTCGGCGCGCGGATGGTGCTCGTGGACGGCCGCGAGGTGCAGCTGGCGAACAAGGAGTTCGAGCTGCTGCGGGTGCTGATGAGCCACGCCGGGCAGGTGGTGAGCCGCGACGAGATCCTCGCCGAGGTGTGGAACGACCTGGAGTCCAAGACCTCGAAGACGCTCGACATGCACATGTCGTGGCTGCGTCGGAAGCTGTCGGTGACCAGCGACGGCAAGGGGTCGGTGATCCACCACGGCGACGGTGAGCGGCGGATCGCGACGGTCCGCGGCGTCGGCTTCCGGTTCAACGCAGACTAGTGCGCCGCCGGATCCTGCTCGCCATCCTGCTCGCTGTCGCGGTGACCGCGGCGGCGCTGGGCATCCCGCTCGGCGTGACTGCGTGGAAGCTGGTCGACAGCATCTACAACGAGGACCTCGCCGGCCGCGCCGCGCAGATCGCGGCGACGCTGGACACCGAGCTGGCCGACGGCGCGCTCGACCAGAACGACCTCACGCAGGTGTCGGTCGCGATCCCGCAGGGCGGCAAGCTGGTCGTCGAGGTGCCGGGCCAGGACCGGATGACCGAGGGCGCCGACCCGGGGGAGGACCCGGTGACGGCGACCGTGCAGCTGGCGCGGCAGGGGCACCTGGAGCTGTCGATCCCGTCCGGGCCGCTGCGGTCACGGCAGACCACTGTCACGCTGGCGGTCCTGCTGCTGGTGGTGTTCTCGGTGACGATCGGGACGGTGGTGGCGACTGTGACCGCCCGGCGCCTGGCCAAGCCGCTGCGGCACGTGGCCGAGCGGGCGGCGCGGCTCGGTGGCGGGGACTTCCGGCCGGACACCAGCCGCTACGGCATCGGTGAGCTGGACATGGTCGCCGAGGCGCTGGACACGTCGGGCACCGCGCTGGCGCAGCTCGTGCAGCGGGAGCGGCAGCTGGTCGGGGACGTGTCGCACCAGCTGCGGAGCAGGCTGACCGCGTTGCAGCTGCGGCTGGAGTCGCTGACGGTGGCCGACGACCCGGACACGGCGGAGGAGGCGCGGGCGGCGCAGGAGCAGGCGGACCGGTTGTCGGAGGCGCTGGAGGAGCTGCTGGCGGCGGCGCGCGCGGCGAGCGAGGTCGACACGGAGGCGCTGGAGCTGGCCGCGGAGCTGCCCGAGGTGTCGCAGGAGTGGCGGCAGTTGCTGCGCGCGGAGGGCCGCAACCTGCGACTGCGGATCGGCGAGGGCCTGATGGCGCGGGCGACGCCGGGGCGGTTGCGCGAGGTGGTCGGGGTGCTGCTGGACAACGCGCTGCGGCACGGGGCGGGGACGGTCACGCTGGCCGCGCGCCGCGGCGAGACCGAGGGCACGGTGGTGGTCGAGGTGAGCGACACCGGTTCGGGGATCCCGGACGACCTCGCGCCGCACATCTTCGAGCGCGGATTTTCCGGCGGCGGCTCGACGGGGGTCGGGCTGGCGCTGGCTCGTGCCCTTGCGGAGGCCGACGGCGGGAGGCTGGAGCTGTCCAGCCGGCGGCCGGCGGTGTTCAGCCTGTTCCTGCGGGTGCCGAACCCCGGGGACGTGCCGGAGGTGCGCTGGCCCGCGGAGCGCGTGCCGCGCTGAGCGGGCGCGAGCCTCGGCCGGCTGCGGCCAGGGCCGGAAGTGGGTGGCGTGCCGGGTTCTTTGCCGCGGGTGCCGGACAGCGCGATGGGGTGCCGGCCCGCTGGGCGCGTGTCGTGTTGAGCTGGGGTGGCAGCGTCGGGCATGGCTGGGCCGGTTCGTCCGGGGCCGGAAGTGGGTGGCGTGCCGGGTGCTTCGCCGCGGGCGCCGGACAGCCCGATGGAGTGCCGGCCTTGTGTAGCGTGCGCCGCGTTGAGCTGGGGCGGCAGCGTCAGGCATTGCTGGGGTGACCTGGTTCGCCCGGGAACCGGTGCCGGAAGCGTGGCGCGGCGCGCGGGCGCCGGGCAGGGTGGCTTACCGCCGCTCAAGGAGTGGGTACCGAATCCCAGGGTGCGCTGGCGCGGAGAGGTGTTGCGTCAGCGTCGCTGGGCGACGCTGGCTTGGCCCTCGGGGCGCCGGAAGTGGGTGGCGTGCCGGGTGCTTGCCGCGGGTGGCGGACAGCGCGATGGGGTGCCGGCCCGCTGGGCTCGTGCCGCACTGAGCTGAGCGAGCCCAACCGGCTGCCACCGAACGTTCGGCGGGCAGCGTCAGGCGTTGGTGTCCGCCTCGTCGCGGGACAGGTCCCTGCGGCGCTTCCCCAGTTCGTCCGGGAAGACCCACCGCTTGAAGCCCCAGAAGCGGAACACCATCGCCAGCAGCATGCCGATGATGGACCCGCTGACGAAGTCGGCCAACTCCTGCGCGAACCGGCTCACGTGCGGCAGCTCCAGGTGCAGCACGTACCGCGACACCCACAGCGGAATCAGGTTCACGGCCACGGCCAGACCGCTGATCACGAAGAACAGTGCCGCCTCGTGGTGCCTTTCCCGTCCCCCACGAGTCCGGAACGACCATTCGCGGTTGAGAATGTAGGACACGATGGTCGCGACGATGATCGCGATCGCTTTCGCGGTGGTCGGCTTGTCTTCCAGCACGCTCAGTTTCAGCAGGTACCAGACACCGTTGTCGACGACGAAGGTCGTTCCGCCGACGATCCCGAATTTGAGCAGCTCCCGATGTTTGATCAAGACCGAGCGCAGTGGCTCGGGCGTGTGCGACAACACACTTTCCACAACGGTCACTTGCGCAGTGTACGTAGTCCGCGGAACGGGGGATCGTCAGGCAGCGGATGAAGCCGGTTTCATCCCATTCATTTCGGCGGGTACGGGATCCACGGCAACCACCACCACGGCCGCCCGTGGTCCTTGGTGGTCGAGGTCGCCGACGTGCTCGACGGGGCCGAGGGAGTCGTCGGCGAAACCGTGGTCGTGGTCGTCGTGCTGCTCGACGTCGTCGATCCGCTCGACGACGGGTTGGTCGTCGTGGCGGGTTTCGACGACGGCGTCACCGTCGTCGTGGTCGGCGCGAGCCCCGGCACCCCGCAGTGCGGCAACCAGCAGTCGAAGGTGACGGTCCGCGACGCGTGCGCGCGGCCCAGTGTCGCCGAAACGGTGACGGTTTGGGATTCCTTCTTCGGCCGGTCCAGCTCGAACCACAGCCGCAGGTGCTCGCCCGGCTCGAGCGCGTTGAGACTGGTGCAGGTGGTCGTCGGGCCGCTGTCGCACGCCGCCCGGAAGTTGCCCAGGATCAGCCGCGCGTCGGTGTCGATCGAGAGGGTGACGGGCTTGGTGTTCTCGCCCTTGTTGACCACATCGACGGACAGCCACGCGGTCCGCCCCCACACGTGCTGGCCGCTCCAGAGGGCCGTCGCTTCCAGGGCCAGGTCGTCCGGCAGTTCGGCGACGGCCACCGGCACGTTCACGGACAGGCGGATGTTCGCGCCCGCGTTCACCGTCCCGGTCACCTGGCCCGAGGACGCCGTCCGGTCGGCCTTCAGCAGGAACGTCAGTACCGCGGTCTCACCCGGCTGCAGTCCGCGCGGCGTGGTGCAGGTGACTGTGCCCTCGCCCGGCGGGCAGTTCACCAGCAGCGGCCCGGCGGCGGCCTGCGCGGCGAAACCGCCGGCGCCGCCACCACCGCCACCGGCCTGGACGACGCTGATGCCGGGCGGCAGGTTCAGCGTCGCCGCGACCGGTTCGGACACCGAGGCGCCGCTGTTGCGCACCGTGATCGGCAGGGCGACCGCGTCGCCGCCCGGTTCCAGTTCGAGTGCCGTGGCCGGGCCCTCCGCGGTGATGTTCGCGGGCGCGGCAGGCGGCGGTGGCGGCGGTGCCGGAGTCGGCGCGGCCGCCGGGGGCACGACGGGCGCGGGTGCCGGCTCGACGGCCGGCGCGGGCGGCGCGGCGGGCGGAGCAGCGGGCGGGGCCGGTGGCTGGGCAGGCGCGACGGCGGGCGGTGGCGCCGGGACCGACGCGGCCGCCGGGATCTCCTGGGTGCCGCCACCCGCGGCCAGCGCGGCGGCGACCGCCGCGGCCACCGCCGTCCCGGCGATGCCGACGCCGACGAACTGCCGCGGCCCGGCCGCGGCGAGCGAAGCCGCGCCACCCGCGGACCCGGCCGCGGCGCCCGCGGTCGCCACGGTCGCGGCCGTCGCCTTGCCCGCGGTCGCGAGGTAGCCCAGTGCCGCACCGCCGAGCACGATCGGCGCGATGATCGCCCGCAGCGCGCCGTTGACCTCGGCCAGCTCGGCGGCCAGCGCGCGACAGTCGTCGCACTCGTCCAGGTGCGCCTCGACCTGGGCGCGTTCCCGTTTCGACAGGCCGTCGCGGGTCCACGCGCCCAGCCGCTCGGCGCAGGCGCGGCACTTCTCGGCGGACGTCTCGGCCAGGTGGACCTGCAGGTAGGCCTGCCGCAGACCCTCGCGGGCGCGGTAGGCGAGCGCGGACACCCCGTTCGGCGTCAGGCCCAGCAGCGGCGCGACCTCCGCCGGGCTCTGCTGCTCGATCTCGGTGTGCCACAGCACCGCCTGCCAGCGCTCGGGCAGGGACGCGAAGGCCTTGGCCGCCATCGTCCGCTCCAGGCCGGCGACGGCGGTGTCGGAGAACTGGACGGTCAGCGCCTCCGCGCCGACCGTCGTCATGTCCTCGTTGAGGTCGACGCGCTTGTCCTTGCGGGTCTTGTCGTAGGCGGTGTGCCGCAGCGCGGTGAGCAGGTAGGCGCGGAAGGCGCTGTCCGGGCCCTTGCCGCCGCGCAGCGTGTCGAGGACCTTCGCGAACGCGTCGGACACCAGGTCGTCGGCCTCGGCGTTGGACCGCGCGAGCTGCCGCGCCAGGTTGTAGGCCGCGCCCACGTGCCGTTCGTAGAGCGTGCCGTAGGCGGCCAGGGTGCCGGTGCGGACGTCGGTGATCAACTCCGCGTCGCTCTTGCCCTCGAAATCGGCCGGAAGGGTGGACACCGCTCTCCTTATCCCCAGTGTTGCGCGATCAGTGTGACTGACCGGCCCGGCGTCGTCACGCAACACCTCGCCCTATTGACCCGCACGGTGTAATTCCGTCACGACCCGCCGGGTGGATCGTCACTTCACCGGAACAGCGGTCGCGGGACGAGAGGACGGTTGCCAGTGGACGTGCCGGCCATGGGTTTGCGGCTCGAACCGGAGCCCGGCG
The DNA here is from genome assembly GCF_050958625.1 of Amycolatopsis sp. 3B14. Lineage (NCBI taxonomy): Bacteria > Bacillati > Actinomycetota > Actinomycetes > Pseudonocardiales > Pseudonocardiaceae > Amycolatopsis > Amycolatopsis sp. 3B14. Next base: position 17,956 of record NZ_JBHZEN010000022.1, on the reverse strand, counting down.
GCGATGGCCGGTCCCTGGCTGAGCTGCGGGCACGCTGGCGGTCCGCGAGCCTGGCCGCGGGATGGCGTTTCCCCAGCGACTGGGCGCTGCCGGAGGTCGACACGGTGTGCACGGCGCTGCTGCGCAGGGGCACGGCGGAAATCCCGATCGCGGGCCTGGCCAGGGCGCGGGCCGCGGCGGGCGCCGGGCTGGCCGAAACGCTCGCGGATCTGGCGGCGTTGCACGCCGTGATCACCCCGCCGGGGGATTCAGGCGGTCCGGTGAGCCCGGACGTGGACGCGCTGCCGTCCCGGCTACTGCGGGTGGCGGCGCTCGCGTGGGCCGAGGTCGCGATGGACAAGCTCGCCACCACCGAGGTCATCGACCCGCTGACCGGCCTGCCCACCGCGTCCTACCTGCGGACCCGGTTGCGCGAGCTGTACGGGCGGCCGGCCCAGCGGGTGTCGGAGGACCACACGCTGCTGGTGGTGTCGGTCGACCTGACCGGCGTGACCGGCTGGTCGCGGCTCACCGCGATGATCCTGATCGCGGAGGCGCTGCGGGTGGTGTTCGACGGCGGCGAGAGCATCGCGAAGCTCGGGCCGTCGACGGTCGCCGCCGCGGTCCCGCGCGACGGCCGGATCGCCGCGAAGGCCGTGATGCTGCGGCGCGAACTGCACGAGCGCCTGTCGGTCGACGACCAGCTGGAATCGGTCAGCCCGCCGAAGATCAAGTTGGTCCGGCTGCCCGCCACGCACGACTCCGCGTGCGACCTGCTGCAGCGACTCGCACGAACCTGACCCTGTCGCCACTGAAAAGCCGTTTCGTGATTTCCTGAAAGGGTGACCCAGTCAGTGCCCGCCGCCGGCGGCGAACCGCTCAGCGAGCCGGCGCACCCGCGCCTGGCCCTGCGGACCTCGCTCGCCCGGTTGTCGGTGCGGCCGCGTTCGATCCTGCTGCTGTCGCTCGTCCCGTTGCTCGCGCTCGTCTTCGGTGTCGTCGGCTGGCTGCTCGACTGGCGGCTCGGCGTGGACAGCGCGGTGTACCGGGCTGGAGCGATCACCCTGCTCCACGGCGAACCGCTGTACGACGCGAACACCCTGCCGCCGGAACCGTGGTGGGCGCTGCTGCCGTTCACCTACCCGCCGACGGCCGCGCTGCTGTTCGTGCCGCTGGCGATCCTGCCGGTCCAGATCGCCTGGGGCGTGCTGACCGCGATCTCGGTGCTGGCGATGGCGCTCGTGGTCCGCGTGGCGATCGGCTCGCTGCCGACCCCGCCCGCCGTCCGCCGCTGGTGGTCCTCGCCGGCCCGCGCGACGCTGCTGTTCTCGCTGGTCATGCTCGGCCTCGAGCCGGTCTGGCGGACGATCTTCCTCGGCCAGATCAACCTGATCCTGATGGCCGTCGTCGTGCTCGACGTCCTCGTCGTCACCACCCGCAACACCCGCTGGGGCGGGGTGCTGGTCGGCATCGCCTCGGCGGTGAAGCTGACGCCGCTGGTGTTCGTCGCGCACCTGTTCCTGACCGGCCGCCGCCGCGAGGCCTTCCGCGCGTTCGGCGTGTTCCTCGGCCTGCAGCTGCTGATGCTGGCGCTGATCCCGGGCGACACCATCCGCTACTGGACCAAGACGATCTCCGACACCGGCCGCATCGGGCCGGTGCACTGGGCGGGTAACCAGTCGCTGAACGGCCTGATGAACCGGCTCACCGACCTCGCGCCGTGGGCCTCGAAGGCGGCGCTCGGCGTCGCGGCGCTCCTGGCGATCCCGGCCGTGTGGCTGATGCTGCGTTTCCACCGCCGCGGTCAGGCGCTGGCCGCCCTGCTGGTCACCGCGTTCTTCGGGCTGCTGGCCTCGCCGATTTCGTGGTCGCACCACTGGGTCTGGGCCGTGCCGCTGATCGTGCTGCTGGTGTCCCGGCTGCCGCAGGCCACGCTCGCGAACGCGTGGAAGCGCTGGGTCGCCACCGGGGCGGTGGTCGCGGTGTTCATCAGCTGCGTGCTGCTGGCGCTGCCCAACGGGCGCAACATCGAGCTGCACTGGAAGTTCTGGCAGACCGTGCTCGGCAACGCCTACATCCTCACGCCACTGGTCCTGACCGTGGTGCTGGTGACGCGCTGGGCGTTGCAGCGCCGGCGGGAGCGGGCGCGTGACGACGTTGCGGTCCCGGGCTGAGCCCGCACTCGTCGGCGTCCTCGTACTGGGCGCGTTCGCGGCCGGGGTGGCCGGCTGGCTCGCGGGCTGGCACCTGGGCGCGGACAGCGCGGTCTACCGCGCCGGCGCGCTGACCTTCCTGCAGGGCGACGCGGTCTACACCCCGGACCGGCTGACCACGCTGCCGTCGTGGGTGTCGCTGCCGTTCACCTACCCGCCCGCCGCGGCGTTGCTGTTCGTCCCGCTCGCCGCGTTGCCCAGCGGTCTGACGTGGGGCGTGCTGGCGGCGGCGTCGGTGCTGTCGCTGGCCGTGGTGATCCGCGTGAGCGGCCGGTTCCGCGGTTGGGCGGTCGCCGGGCTGACGGTGGCGGCGCTGGGGCTGGAGCCGGTCTGGAAGACGATCTTCCTCGGGCAGATCAACCTGGTGCTGCTCGCGCTGGTCGTGGTCGACGTGCTGGTGCTGGCCGGCTCGCGCTGGTCCGGCGTGCTGATCGGGGTCGCGGCCGCGGTGAAGCTGACGCCGCTGATCTTCGTGGCGCACCTGTTCGTCACCGGCCGGTGGCGCGACGGGCTGCGCGCGCTGGCCACGTTCGCCGGGCTCCAGGCCGTGATGTTCGCGCTGATGCCCGGCGACGCCGCGCGGTACTGGGCCGAGGCCGCGTTCGATCCGCACCGCGTGGGCGGGGTGTCCTGGATCTTCAACCAGTCGCTGGGCGGGCTGGTGAACCGGCTCTCGCACGAGGCGTCCTGGTCGACGGCGGTCGCGCTGGCCGTCGGCGCGGTGCTCGCGGTGCCCGCGGTGTGGCTGGTGCGACGGCTGCACCAGCGTGGCGAGACGCTGGCCGCGTTGCTGGTGACCGCCTTCTTCGGGTTGCTGGTCTCGCCGGTTTCGTGGTCGCACCACTGGGTGTGGGCGGTGCCGCTGATCGTCCTGCTCGCGTCGAAGGCGCGCTGGGTGTGGGCGGGTCTGGTGGCCGCGTTCTTCGCCAGCTGCGTGGTGATGCTGGTGCCCAACGGCGGCGACACCGAGTTCGGCTGGGGGCCGGAGCTGTTCGTGCCCGGCAACGCGTACGTGCTGGCCGCCGCGCTGGGAATCATCGGGCTGGCGGCCCGTGAGCTGCGTCTCCCCGTAATCTAGAACCGCTATGGACAAGCGCACAGGTCTCCCGGTCGTCGGGATGGTGGGCGGCGGCCAGCTCGCCCGGATGACACATCAGGCCGCGATTTCGCTGGGACAGTCGCTCCGGGTCCTCGCGATCGACGAGAACGACGCCGCCGGCCTGGTCGCCGGGCAGGTCCAGATCGGTCACCACACCGACCTCGACGCGCTGCGCGAGTTCGCCAAGACTGTCGACGTGGTCACCTTCGACCACGAGCACGTCCCGTGGGAGCACCTGTTCGCGCTGGTCAACGAGGGCTTCACGGTGCGGCCCGGCCCGGACGCGCTGGCGTTCGCGCAGAACAAGCTGGTGATGCGCGACCACCTGTCGGCCACCGGGTTCCCGTGCCCGCCGTACGCCGAGGTGTCCGAAGTGGAGGACCTCCTCAAGTTCGGCGCCGAGCACGGCTGGCCGGTCGTGCTGAAGGCGGCCACCGGCGGCTACGACGGCCGTGGCGTGTGGATGGTCGAGTCCGACGCCGAGGCGCGCACGCTGGTGCCCGAGCTGCTCGCCGCGGGCACCGAGCTGCTGGTCGAGCAGCGCGTCGCCATGAAGCGGGAGCTGTCCGCGCTGGTCGCCCGCTCGCCGTTCGGGCAGGGCGCGGCCTGGCCGGTCGTGGAGACCGTGCAGGAGAACGGCATCAACACCGAGGTGCTGGCGCCCGCGCCGGGCCTGACCTCGCGGCAGGTGCACGAGGCGCAGGAGCTGGCGCTGCGGCTGGCGAACGAGCTGAACGTGGTCGGCATCCTGGCGGTCGAGCTGTTCGAGACCGACGGCGGGCTGCTGGTCAACGAGCTCGCGATGCGCCCGCACAACTCCGGCCACTGGACGATGGACGGCTCGGCCACCTCGCAGTTCGAGCAGCACGTGCGCGCCGTCCTGGACTACCCGCTCGGCGTGACCGACCTGATCGCGCCGACGGTGATGGCCAACGTCCTCGGTGCCCCGGAAACGCCGCGGATGTCGCCCGACGAGCGGCTGCACCACCTGTTCGCTCGTTTCCCGGACGCCCGGGTGCACCTCTACGGCAAGGGCGAGCGGCCCGGCCGCAAGCTCGGGCACCTCAACTTCGTCGGCGGCGACCTGGACAACCTGCGGACCCGCGCCAAGCTGGCCGCGCACTGGCTGTCGCACGCCGAATGGCCCGACGGCTACGACATCCACTGAGAGGAAGACGCGTGACCGACGTCGGCGTGATCATGGGCAGTGACTCCGACTGGCCCGTGCTCGAAGCGGCCGGGACGGCGCTGGACGAGTTCGGCGTGTCCTACGAGGTCGGCGTGTACTCCGCGCACCGGACCCCGCAGCGGATGCTCGACTACGCCCGCAGCGCGGCGGACCGCGGCATCAAGGTGATCATCGCCGGCGCCGGGGGAGCAGCGCACCTGCCCGGCATGGTCGCCTCGGCGACGGTGCTGCCGGTGATCGGCGTGCCGGTCCCGCTGAAGTACCTCGACGGCATGGACTCGCTGCTGTCGATCGTGCAGATGCCGGCCGGGGTGCCGGTGGCGACGGTGTCGATCGGTGGCGCCCGCAACGCCGGGCTGCTGGCCGTGCGGATCCTGGCCGCGCAGGACCCGGCGTTGCGGGAGAAGATGGCCGCCTTCCAGGCCGACCTCGAACAGCTCGTCCTCGACAAGGACGCGAAGCTCCAGGAAAAGCTTCAGTCCTAGCTGGCGTTGTACTGCTTCGCGATGAAGGCCGCCGCCTGGTCGACGCTGCCGTCCGTGGCGTAGCTGAGGTGGCCGTAGCCCGGCCCGGTGCCCGTGCCGCCGCAGACGGTGTCGCCGCGGTTGCAGAACTCCAGTGACTTCGGGCCGTAGGCCGGGCTGGCCGTCTTGATCGTCTGCCCGTACAGGCCGAGCGGGTTGCCGAACGCGATCACCGCGACCACGCGCGGCGCCAGCTCGGTCGGGATGGTCTGCCCGGTGCCGAGGTAGGTCCGGATGCCGATCGCGATGTCGGTGACGCTCGCGCCCTGCGAGTAGCCGCCGATCGCGAACTTGGTGTCCGAGCACGCGGCCGCGGTGGACTTGATGTGGTTGCTCATGTCGGTGGCGCCGGGGCCCGCGCTGGTCTGGTCGTAGCTCGCGGCGTAGTTGACCGCGTAGGACGAGACCGACGCCGAGGACAGCGCGGACTTCACGTCGGAGACCAGCGGGGTGCCCGTGATGCCGAGGCCGGGCGCCTCGCCGCTGCCGCGGGCGAAGACGATCTCCAGGTCGGAGCAGGCGGCGGCGTCGGCGGTGGCATTGCCGGCCACCGCAGTGCCGGCCAGCCCGACGACGGCGCAGGCGAGCAGGGCCAGTGTGCGAAGTCTGTTGTGGACCATTCACCGAGTTTCCCGCCATCGTGTTGCCCGGGGCATCGGTGAAATCACCAGTGTCGGTGAACTCCTGGTCGGTCCGGTTTCCGGCGGGTACCCGGCGATCATGGAGTTCTCGCGCCGCACGCTGGGCATGTTCGCCGCATCCGCCGGGTTCGTCCGGGCCGAGCCGCCCGCGGCACGAGCACCCGTCGGGCTGGTGTTGTCGCACGAGCAGTTTCCGACGTCGCGGCTGCTGGACTTCGCGCGGCAGGCGGAGGCGGCGGGTTTCGCGTTCGTCTGGGCCAGCGACCACCTGCAACCGTGGCAGGACAACCAGGGGCACTCGATGTTCCCGTGGCTGACGCTCGCACTGGTCGGTGAGCGCACGCGGCGCGTCACGTTCGGCTCCGGCGTGACCTGCCCGAGCTACCGGCACCACCCGACCGAGGTCGCGCAAGCGTTTGCCTCCCTGGAACTGCTGGCACCGGGACGGACGTTCCTCGGGCTCGGCACTGGTGAGGCGGTCAACGAGCAGGCGGGCACCGGCCAGTACGGCCGCTATGCCGAGAGGCACGACCGGCTGGTCGAGGCGATCACGCTGATCCGGCGGTTGTGGACGGGGGAGCGGGTCACCTTCCGCGGCCGGTTCTTCTCGACCGACCAGCTCAAGCTGTACGACCTGCCGTCGAAACCGCCGCCGGTGTACGTGGCCGCGCAGGGCCCGAAGAGCGCACGGCTGGCCGGCCAGTACGGCGACGGCTGGATCACCCAGGCCGGAGCGTCCCTCGACCCGGCGCTGCGGGACGCGTTCGCGGCCGGCGCGCGGGCGGCGGGGAAGAACCCGGACACGATGCCGAAGTGGGCCGAACTGTTCGCCGTGGTGGGCGACCAGCGCGAGATCGACCTGGCCGCGCAGCGGTGGCGGTTCACGGTGAATCCGGCCGATCTGCCCAACCCGGAGGCGATCCAGGAGGCCGCGCAGGCGACGCCGCTGGCGGAGGTGGCCGGCCGCTGGGCGGTGGGCACCGATCCGGCGGTGCACGTCGCGGCGGTGCGGAAGCTGCTCGACGCGGGCGTGACGCCGTTCCTGCACTTCCCGCAGGAGTACCCGGGCGTGGCGATCGAGTTCTACCGCGCCCGGGTCCTGCCGGCACTCTAGAGCCGCTGCCGCAGCTCGCGCTTCAGGATCTTGCCCGCCGCCGAAACCGGGATCTCGTCGACGAACCGCAACTCCCGGATCCGCTTGTAGGGCAGGACGTTGTCGTTGACCGCGGACAGGATCTCCGCCTCGGTCACGTTCTCCTCGGCCCGCACGACGAAGGCCACCGGCAGCTCACCGACATCGTCCTGCTTGCGCCCCACGACGGCCGCCGCCGCGACGCCGGGGTGCGCGATGAGCAGCTCCTCCAGCTCCCGCGGGTACACGTTGTACCCCTTGTACAGCAGCATGTCCTTCTTGCGGTCCACAATGGATAGATAGCCGTCCTTGTCCAGCACGCCGATGTCGCCGGTGTGCAGCCAGCCGTCCACCAGCACGGCGGCGGTCTCGTCGGGCCGGTTGTGGTAGCCCGCCATCACCTGCGGCCCGCGGATGCACACCTCGCCCTGCTCGCCCTCGGGCACCGGGTCCTCGCCGCCCTCCAGCGGCACGATCTTGACCTCGGTGTCGAACACCGGCACGCCCACCGACCCCTGCTTGCGCAGCCCGGACCGGAACGCCGGGTTGATCGTGGCGCCCATGGTGACCTCGGTGAGGCCGTAGCCCTCGCTGATCACCGCGTCCGGGAATCGCGCGGCCAGCGCCTTCAGCATCTCGTGCGGCAGCGGCGCGGCGCCGGAGCTGATGCCCCGCACGCTCGACAGGTCGCGCGTGGCGAGGTCCGGGCTGGCCAGCAGGGCCGCGAACAGGGCGGGCGCGCCGCCGATCGACGTGACCCGCAGCCGCTCGGCGTCGGCGAGGTAGGCGACCGGGTCGAAGCGGTCGTGCAGCGTGGTGGACCCGCCGCTCATCACCGGGACGTTGAGCCCGCCGATGGTGCCCATGGCGTGGAACCACGGCGTGAGGTTGATGCCCGAGCCGGTGCCCAGCCGGGTCGGCCACTCGTCCGGGCTGCCGACCTGGTCCAGCGTGAGGTCGCCGTCGTCGTCCAGCGCCGGCAGCGAGCCGGTGCCCCAGCAGGCGTACTGCAGCGTGTTGACGACGACGTTGCGGTGCGGCAGCCGCACGCCCTTGGACCGGCCGGTGGTGCCGCCGGTGTAGGAGAGGTGGGCGAGGTGGGTGCGGGTGTCGATGTCCAGCTCGGGGCGGGTGTCCGGCTGGTCGGCGAGGAACGACTGGAACTCCACCTGTCCCTCGGCGAGGTCGTCCGGCGCGACGACCACGACCAGCTCGACGGCGGTCCGGTCGCGCACCGCGGTGAGCACCGGCGCGACCTTGCCGAGCGTGACCACGGCGACGGCGCCGGAGTCGGCGAGCTGGTGGGCGAGGTCTGCGGGCGGCAGCAGCGGGTTCGCCGGGGTGAAGGTCGCGCCGGCGAGCAGGATCCCGTAGTAGGCGATCGGGTAGGGGAGGCAGTTGGGCAGGTGGATGGCGACGGTCGCGCCAGGCCCGATGCCCCGCGCCCGGAGCGCGTTGGCGAACCGGCACGCGGCGCCGTACGTCTGGGCGTAGGTGAGGGAGCGGTCGTGGTGGGTGAACGCGGTTCGGTCGCCGTAGCGCTTCGCGGCGCCGGCGAGGATCGACCCGGCGGGGACGTCGGGGTACTCCAGCGATCTCGGGAAGTGGGGCGGCCATGACCCAGCAGCAGTGATCGGCATCACTCCACCATAGAGCGAAGGTGCGGCCCAGAACACAATTCCGGCTGGTGAACGACTACTAACATGGACGGCGGACTTCTTACCCGTGCGAGGAAAGGTGACGAAGGTGTCGGAGACCCCGGGCCTCTACCAGCTGGCCGAGGAGCACGAGGAGCTGCGTGCTGCCGTGCGTGCGCTGGCGGAGAAGGAGATCGCACCTTACGCCGCCGAGGTGGACGAACAGGAGCGGTACCCGGTCGAGGCCCTGCGGGCGCTGAACGCCTCGGGCTTCAACGCGGTGCACATCCCCGACGAGTACGAGGGGCAGGGCGCGGACGCGATCGCGGCGTGCATCGTGATCGAGGAGGTCGCGCGGGTCGACGCGTCGGCGTCGCTGATCCCGGCGGTCAACAAGCTGGGGACGCAGCCGATCATCCTGTCGGCGTCGGCCGAGCTGAAGAAGCTGGTGCTGCCGGAGATCGCGGCCGGGGCGACGGCCTCCTACGGGTTGTCGGAGCGGGAGGCCGGTTCGGACACCGCGTCGATGCGCACGCGGGCCCGGCTGGACGGTGACCACTGGGTGCTGAACGGGACGAAGGCGTGGATCACCAACGCCGGCGAGTCGACGTGGTACACGGTGATGGCGGTGACCGACCCGGATGCGCCGAAGAAGTCGAACGGGATTTCGGCGTTCGTGGTGCACAAGGACGACCCGGGCTTCTCGGTCGGCCCCAAGGAGAAGAAGCTGGGCATCAAGGGTTCGCCGACGCGGGAGATCTACTTCGAGAACTGCACGATTCCGGCGGACCGGATCATCGGCGAGCCCGGCACCGGACTGAAGACGGCGCTGCGCACGCTGGACCACACCCGGCCGACGATCGGGGCGCAGGCGCTGGGCATCGCGCAGGGCGCGCTGGACGCGGCCGTGGCGTATGTGAAGGAGCGCAAGCAGTTCGGTCGCGCGATCGGTGAGTTCCAGGGCGTGCAGTTCATGCTGGCGGACATGGGCACGAAGATCGAGGCCGCCCGGCACCTGGTGTACGCCTCCGCGGCAGCCACCGAGCGCGGCGACGCGCGTGCCGGGTTCATGGCCTCGGCGGCGAAGTCCTACGCCTCGGACGTGGCGATGTCGGTGACCACCGACGCGGTCCAGCTGTTCGGCGGCGCCGGCTACACCCGCGACTTCCCGGTGGAACGCATGATGCGCGACGCGAAGATCACCCAGATCTACGAGGGCACGAACCAGATCCAGCGCATGGTGATGGCGCGGGCTCTGTTGAAGGGCTGATCGGCGCGGTTTATTGGCGCGGCGTCCGGGCGTTGGCTCGGGCGCCGCGTTTTTTTTTGTGCCCTTTCCTGCGACTTGCGCGAAACATCTGTTCGGAGAGGCGCAGGCGGGCCGCTGGGCGGTCGACGAGGAAACGGGGACGCCGACGCGCTGTGTGCGCCTGCTCACGCGTTCATGTCCAGAATGTGGGTTTTTCACGATCCGCTCACCTGGCTCCGGTACCGTCGACCCTGCTAGTTGAAACTTCAACCAGAACGGGGAGCTGCGATGTACGACCGGGTCAAGGACGTGACGTTGTTGATTGGCCGGGTGGCGGTGGGGGTGGTCTTCCTCGCGCACGGCCTGCAGAAGTGGGACGCCGGCCTGGACGGGGTCACCGCCATGATGAGCGGCATCGGCGTGCCGCTGCCCACCCTGTCCGCGCTCTTCCTCATCGTCATCGAGACCGTCGGCGCGGTCGCGTTCATCCTCGGCGCCGCGCTGCCCGTCCTGGGTGTGCTGTTCGCCGTGGACATGGTCGGCGCGATCTTCTGGGTGCACCTCGACGCCGGCCTGACCGGTCAGGGCGGCTACGAACTCGTGCTCGTCCTCGGCGCGGCGGCCCTCGCGCTCGGGTTCAACGGCGGACGCCTCTCGCTCGACCACCTGCTGGTCGGGCGGCGCCGGGCCCGCAAGGCCGAGCTGCAGACCGCCTAGGCGAGCAGGTCGACCGTCGTCCGCTCGGCGGCCCTGCGGTCGTCCAGCTTCGACGGGTCCGGATTGGAGATCTGCACCAGGTGGGCGCCCGCTGACAACGGGGTCAGCAGGCCGCCCAGCACCCCCTCCGGCACACTCCACTCCACAGTGGACAGCACGCGCGCGCTGGAACCCAGGGCGCCTGCCCGGGAACGCGCCTCCGCCAGCACCTCGTCCACAGTGGACCCCGCGAGCGCCGGCGTGTCACCGGCGATCGGGATCATCGGGCTGAAGTCGTCGCCGTACGCGCGCGCCTCGTTGAGGTAGTCCAGCGCGCCCGGCACCGGCGCGGTCAGCCCGCGGCCCATCGGGTCCAGCGCCACCACCGCCGTCGACTCGGCGCCCGCACCGGAACCGCCCGGCGCCACGAACGCCACCCGCGCCCCGGCCGGCGAAGCGACCACCTCCGCGCCGCACCACCACGCGCCCAGCAGCACGCCCACCGTCTGCCAGTGCGCGGGCAGCAGCACGGCCACCGGGTCGCCCGGCTCCACGTCGAACTCCTCGACCAGCCAGTTCGCCGTCTTCGCCGCCCAGTTCGCGGTGGTCGCCACCGACAGTTCGACCCGGGTGCCCGCCGCGTCGTCGTAGTGGGTGATCAGCGGCTTCCCCGGCTGGGCGAGCAGGGGTCGGAACAACGCGTCGGTCAGGCTCACGCCGCCGATTCTGCCTCCCGGACCGCCTCGGATCACTGCGGGGTGGTCGCGCGGGGTGAAGCGTCCGATGGCGAGGTGGTCGGGTGCGGGACGGCACGGCGACGGCACGGCGCTCGGCGTGGCGGCGGGCGCTGCCGGGTCTGAGGGGCGGACCGGTTCGCCGGGCCCGTGCCGTAGGCCGCGACGACGATCGCGGCACTGCCCACGGCGCTCGTAGGCGTCCAGCGCGTCGTGGTGGAACAGCCGCGGCCGGGCGAGGTACAGCTTGAGCAGCGCGGTGCGGCAGAGCGGCTCACCTACGACGCGATCGTGAGGACCACCGTGGGGGCCGGCTTGGTCGTGTGCCGGGCGGCAGCCCACCGGCGGCCGGCCGGCTGGGTGGTGGGCTGCTCGGGCACCGGGCCGGGCTTGGTGGTGGGCCGCTGCGTGCCCGGGGCGGGCTCGCTCGTGGGCGGCTCGGCGACTGGGGTCGGCTAGGTGGTGGGCGGCTCGGTCACCGGGGTCGGCTGGGTGGTGGGCGGCTCGGCGACTGGGGTCGGCTAGGTGGTGGGCTGCTCGGTCACCGGGGTCGGCTGGGTGGTGGGCGGCTCGGCGACTTGGGTCGGCTAGGTGGTGGGCTGCTCGGTCACTGGGGCTGGCTGGGTGGCGGGCACTCGGCCTCCGGGCCGGGCCGTGGGCCGCTGCGTGCTCGGAGCCGGCTCGGTGGGCCGCTCCGTGCCCGGAGCCGGCTCGGTCGTCGGCCGGTCCTCGGGCGTGCCCGGCTTGGTCGTGAGCTGCGTGGTCCGGTCGCACCGATCCGGTGATCAGTTCACACACGTCACGCCGGCGGGCACCGCCTGCACCGCCGCCGCGCCCGGCGACGCCCCGCCGCCGCCCGATCCGGCGCTCCGCCCGGCCAGCCCCGCGAAGAACTGCCGCACCGCGACCGGGTCCACCTCCACGATGCTCTGCTCGCCGTCCGGGCTGCGGCCGTCGATCTTGACCACCGGGATCGTCGTGAACGTGACGTCCCCCGAGGCCAGCCCCTTGGCCTTGTCCGCGAACTGCAGCAGGTCGAAGTCCGGGTCGAGCACCAGCGACCGGTGCAGCGCGTCGGTCAGCTCGCCGAGCGTGCCGGGGTTCGCCAGCACCCCGGCCGAGAGCACCTTGTGCAGCGCCGACGACAGGAACGCCTGCTGCCGCACGATCCGGTCCAGGTCGCCGCGCGGCAGGTTCTTCCGCTGCCGCACGAACGACAACGCCTCGCCACCGGACACGGTCTGCACCCCGGCCCGGAAGTCGGCCCCGGAGTCCTTGTCCTCGGTCGCGTGGTTCAGGCACACCTGCACGCCGCCGAGCGCCTCGGTGATCAGGTAGAACCCGAGCAGGTTGACCTCCGCGTAGTGGTCGACCCGCACCTGCGTGAAGTCCTGCACGGCCTGCACCAGCGCCTGCCGCCCGGCCTGGTCGGAGTCCCGCTCGACGCCGGCCGCGTCGCGCCTGCCCGAGCGCCGCAGCTCGTCGGCCTTAGCCTGCTTCGCGACGCCGTACACCGAGTTGATCTTGCCCTGGCCGCCGCGCGGCACGTCGATCCAGGTGTCCCGCGGGATCGACACCGCGTACGGCTTCGCGCCGTTCTTCGGGAGCCGCACGATGATGACCGTGTCGGTGTTCACGCCGCTGGTCTGCTCGGTGCGCAGCGTCTTGAGCACCTGCAGCGGCAGCGCGTTGCCCTGCATGTCCGTCCGGGCGTCCGCGCCGACCAGCAGGATGTCGTCCGCGCCGTCGTCGGCAGGCGGCGCGGGCTTGTCGTCCGGCAGGTCGAGGGCGTCCGTGGTGTGCACGTTGCCCTGCACCTCGTGGTAGGTCGCCCACGCATACCCGGTCGCCGCCAGCGCGAACACCGACACGAGCGCGATCAGCGTCTTCCCGGTGGCCCGGAACGGGCGGCGACGGCGGCGTGGCTCGGCCCGCGGCTCGTCGGCCGGATCCTTCGACCGCGGGAACGGCGTCGGTTTCGGCTCGTCGTCGTCCATCCCCGTGGTCTCCCCCCTTGTCAGCCCCTGGGGACCAGGTTAAGGCACCGGGAGGTCAGTTCACACACGGCACGTCACCCGCCGTGATGGGCGGCGGCGCGGGGGAGGACGAGGTCAGGGCCGGTGAGCTGGGCGGCGCCGCCACGGAGGAACTCGCCCGGCGGCTCGAGGTCGGCGGCGCGCTGGACGCCGACGACGTGGGCGCGACCGAGGAGGACGTCCGCTCGCTGCCGTCGGACGTGAGCTGGTCGACGAACGCGTGCACGGCCTGCGGGTCGACCCGCACGACATCCGCGCCGCCGATGACCGCGTTGCCGACCACCGGGATGGTGCGGAACTCGATGTTGCCGCCGTTGAGCCCGCGCATCTGGGCCGCGAACTCCGGCAGGTCCCAGTTGTCCGACAGCACGACGGACTTCTTCACGGCGGTGATCACGTCGGAGAGCTTGCCGGGGTTGGCCAGCACGTCGCGGGAGAGCATCTTGCGGGCCAGCCCGGACAGGAACGCCTGCTGGCGCCCGATGCGGTCCAGGTCGCCGCCCGGCAGGTCGTAGCGCTGCCGCACGAACGCCAGCGCCTGCACGCCTTCCACGGTCTGCCGCCCGGCGGGCAGGTCGACGCCGGACTTGCGCTCCCGCACCGGCGCCTTGAGGCACACCTCGACGCCGCCGAGGGCCTTCGTCACCTCGTAGAAGCTCGCGAGGTTCACCTCGGCGTAGCGGTCGATCATGCCCGGCTTGCCGATGAACGTCTCCAGCGTGGCGATCAGGTTCTTGCGGCCGGCGACCTTGGCCTGCTCGTCGGCCGACTTCAGGTCGGCGCCCTGCTGCTGGAGCTCCCGGAACCGGTCGTTGTAGGCGTAGACGAACGCGCCGTTGAGCTTGTGCTTGCCGAACCCGCCCGCCAGCTCGACCCACGAGTCGCGCGGGAACGAGATCGCCACCGCGCGGCGCCCGTCCTGCGGGATGTGCACGAGGATCATGGTGTCGGTCTGCTTCTCGCCGTCGGACTCGCCGGCGTGCAGCATGTCCAGCACCTCGCGCGGCAGCGGGTTGCCCTGCGCGTCGGTGCGGCTGTCCATGCCGACCAGCAGGATGTCCACCGCGCCGTCGAGCGGCACCGCGTGCAGCTCCTCGTCGAAGACCTGGGTGGTGGACAGGCCCGAGTTCGGGTCGCCGATGAACTGCCAGCCGTACCAGGTCACGGTGAGCACCGCGACCGACACGAGCGCGACCACGAGTTTGCCGCCCCGGCGCGCGATGATCGCGATACGGTTGCGCCGCCGTCTGGGAGACGGGATGGGCCGCGCGGGCCACGTGACCTCGTCCGCGGCGTCCAGGCGGGTGGTAAGCCCGTCGGTCACACTCGCTCCCTCCCAGCCCCCGACCCGAGTGAATGCGTCCAGATTACTGTTCGGGTGAGTGAAGCGGTCGTGGGCTGGTCCGTGACGATCTTGAGGAGGAGAAGGCGATGCGGGTCCTGGTGACCGGGGGCGCGGGTTTCATCGGCTCGCACTACGTCCGGCAGGTGATCTCCGGCGCGTACCCGGCGCTGGCCGACGCCGAGGTGGTGGTGCTCGACAAGCTCACCTACGCGGGCAACGAAGCGAACCTCGCGCCGGTCGCGGACTCGCCGCGGCTGCGGTTCGTGCGCGGCGACATCACCGACGCGCAGGTGGTCGCCGAGGTCATGGAAGGCGTCGGCCTGGTCGTCCACTTCGCAGCCGAGTCGCATGTGGACCGCTCCATCCTCGGCTCCGCCGACTTCGTGCTGACCAACGTGCTGGGCACGCAGACCCTGTTGCAGGCCGCGCTGGACGCCGGGGTGGACAAGTTCGTGCACGTCTCGACGGACGAGGTGTACGGCTCGATCGAAAGCGGATCGTGGTCGGAAGACCACGTGCTGGAGCCGAATTCGCCGTACTCGGCGTCGAAGGCGTCCTCCGATCTGATCGCGCGGTCCTACTTCCGGACGCACGGGCTGCCCGTGTGCGTGACCCGGTGTTCGAACAACTACGGGCCGTATCAGTTCCCGGAGAAGGTCATCCCGCTTTTCGTTACCAACTTGTTGGACGGTCACCCGGTCCCGCTGTACGGCGACGGGCTGAACGTCCGTGACTGGTTGCACGTGGACGATCACTGCGCGGGCATCCAGCTGGTGGCCGAGGGCGGCCGTCCCGGCGAGATCTACAACATCGGCGGTGGCACCGAGCTGACCAACCGTGAGCTGACCGAGCGGCTGCTGGCCGCGGTCGGCGTCGGCTGGGAGCGGGTCGAGCAGGTCGCCGACCGCAAGGGCCACGACCGGCGGTACTCCGTGGACATCACCAAGATCAGCACCGAGCTGGGATACGCGCCGAAGGTTTCCTTCGACGCGGGTCTGGCCGATACGGTGCGCTGGTACGCCGACAATCGGGCGTGGTGGGAGCCGTTGAAGCGGCGCGCCGCGCTGGTGGGGAAGTGACGATGCTCAGTGTGCTGGTGCCCGGCGGAACGGGGCAGCTCGGCAGCGCCCTGACCGCGCTCGCCTCGTCCGAGGTCCGTGTGGTCGCGCCGTCGTCGGCCGAACTGGACGTGACGAGCGCCGGCTCGGTGATCGCCGCGGTGAACGCGTTGGCCGCCGAGGCGGCGGAGGCCGGGCGCAGCCCGCTGGTGATCAACGCGGCGGCCTACACGGCGGTCGACGCCGCGGAGACCGACGAGTCGCGGGCGTTCCGGATCAACGCGGACGGCGCCCGGGTGCTCGCCGCGGCCTGCTCGTCCCGGCGGGTGCCGCTGATCCACGTGTCCACGGACTACGTCTTCCCCGGCGACTCGTCCCGGCCCTACGAGCCGGAGGACCCGCTCGGCCCGCGCAGCGCGTACGGCCGGACGAAGGCGGCCGGTGAGGACGCCGTGCTCGGTTCGGGGGCGCGGGCCTGGGTGGTGCGCACGGCGTGGGTCTACGGCGCCGGCGGGGCGAACTTCGTGGAAACCATGCGCCGCCTGGAAGGCGAGCGCGACACGGTGTCCGTTGTGGACGATCAGCGCGGGTCGCCGACCTGGTCCGCCGATCTGGCCGCGGCCCTGCTGGACCTTGGCCGGGCAGTGGTGAGCGGGCGCGCGCCCCAGCGGCGGGTGCTGCACTGCACGAACGCCGGGGAGACCACCTGGTACGGCTTCGCGCGGGCGGTCTTCGAGGAGCTCGGGGCCGATCCGGAGCGGGTGAAGCCCTGCACGACGGCCGAGTTCCCCCGGCCGGCGCCGCGGCCGCCCTACTCGGTGCTGTCCAACGAGGCGTGGCAGCAGGCCGGGCTCACGCCGCTGCGCCCGTGGCGCGAGGCGCTGCACGACTACCTCGCCGGGAAGTAGCCGGCGTCAGCGCGGACGCAGACCGTCGACGATCACCGCGACGATCTTGTGCGCCCGCGCGTCCCACTCCGCCTCCGGCACCCGTGACAGGGCGCCCAGCAGGAGGATGACGTCCGCGGCGTCGACCTCCACGCGCACCTCCCCGGCGGCCTTGCCGCGGTCGAGCACCGTCCCCAGCGCGTCATCGAGCCGGTGGTGCTGGTCCGCGTAGAGGTCCTGCCACGCCGACGCCTCGATCGCCGCCATCACACCGCGCTTGACCCGCGCGTACTCGATCAGCCGCTGCATCCACAGCGTCAGCGCGTCGAGCGGGGCGTGCTCCGCCAGCAGCGGCGCCACCGCGTCCACGAGCTGGGTCAGCTCGTGCCGGTACACCTCGGCCAGCAGGTGCTCGCGGGTCGGGAAGTGCCGGTAGAGGGTGCCCTGGCCGACGCCGGCCGCCTTGGCGACCGCGTGCAGTTTCAGCTCGCCGCCGTCGGAACCGCTCAGTTCGGCCCGTGCGGCCTGGACGATGCGGTCGCGGTTGGCGACGGCGTCC
This sequence comes from Amycolatopsis sp. 3B14, assembly GCF_050958625.1. Taxonomy (NCBI): domain Bacteria; kingdom Bacillati; phylum Actinomycetota; class Actinomycetes; order Pseudonocardiales; family Pseudonocardiaceae; genus Amycolatopsis; species Amycolatopsis sp. 3B14. Next base: position 978 of record NZ_JBHZEN010000022.1, on the reverse strand, counting down.
GACCTGCGCTCACGGCTTCCCACGGGGCCACCTCCTCAAGCGGACAATTGTCCGGTACCGTTAAGCGGACAGTTGTCAGCTTAGTGGGGAGTCATCCGATGAGCGGAGTGGACGGCAAGGTCGTCGCCATCACCGGCGCCAGCAGCGGCATCGGGGCGGCGACGGCGATCGAGCTGGCGGACCGCGGGGCGGCGGTCGTGCTGGGAGCGCGGCGGGGCGACCGGCTCGCGTCGCTGGTGGACCGGATCCGGGGCGACGGCGGTCGTGCGGAGATGCTGGAGGTCGACGTCACCCGGCGGGGCGACCTCGCGGAGCTGGTGGGCCTGGCGGTGGACCGGTTCGGGCGGCTCGACGTGCTGGTGAGCAACGCCGGGATCGCCAGCCTGGCGCCGGTGGCCGACCTGGAGGTGGACGCCTGGGACGCGATGATCGACGTCAACGTGCGGGGCGTCCTGTACGGGATCGCCGCCGCGATGCCGGTCTTCCGCGCTCAGGGGCGGGGGCACTTCGTCACCACGGTGTCGACGTCGGGGCTGAAGATCGTGCCGACGCAGGCCGTGTACGCGGGCACCAAGAACGCGGTGCGCACGGTGCTGGAGGCGTTGCGGCAGGAGTCGACCGACGGGGTGGTGCGGACGACGGCGATTTCGCCGGGGTACGTGCGGACGGAACTCGTCGACAACGTCGCCGATCCGGACCAGCGGGAGGCGGCGCAGCGGGCCATGGCCGAGATGGGGATCGCTCCGGAGGCCGTGGCGCGGGCGGTCGCGTTCGCGATCGAGCAGCCGGACGACGTGGAGATCGGGGAGCTGGTCATTCGGCCTGCGCGGCAGGGGTGATTTCTGCGCGGCTCGCCGTGCTGGGTGGCGGGTTTAAAGATCAAAAGAGTCCTCGCCGGACGGGCAGGCTCCGGGATGACCAGGGGTTGGGTGCCTCGTCCCACCTTGGCGAGGTGGTCGCTGGGTGGTCATCCCGTCG